>CAYXPD010000143.1:0-4090 GCA_964466995.1 uncultured Thermoplasmata archaeon
TCTTTATCTCCTTCTTCAGGTTTTAATTTTGGAGTCAGGACAGTAGAAAGCACTTTTCTGGGGACTACTTTTTTACCCTCTACTTCCACAGGTTCTGTATCCATCATACCGCAGTCTTTGAAGGTCTTAATGGCCTCGTAATGGCCCGGCCATCGAACTGTTTTTTCATAAGTATCCTGAAGATCGGGTCTCGTGTAGACGAAGCTGGGCATCCCGGGAGTTACGGCACATTCAAGCTCCTCATTCTGCCCAAATTTATCGAATGTGAATTTTTCGTGCTCGCTTAAAGCCTGTATCTCAGTTCTTTCTCCATTTTTTATAGCAGGTGATTTGATCATGTATTCTCTCAATACGTGATTAAAAGCCCAGGTTATCATATATTTAAGAGGCCGTTTTTCAGCGGCACTCTTTTCAGGAATACCTCCACATCTAGCTATGGCGGATATTCCTTCATCCATCTCCCGGAGTCCTTTTCCTAGGGTGAAATTAGTCAAGCCGGGAGCGAATCCCATGCCATCAACAAAAGTCACATCGGTCTCAACAGCTTTTTCATGTAGATACTCACCGTATTCCTCTACAGACATCCCCTCTGGCAGATCGAGATCTTCCATTTCGTACTTGTCAGGTCTCCTGTGATATTCCTCTAACATGTCTACCATATTCAAGCCCACTTCTATACCAGATTCGAGTGAAGCATAGCTTGTTTCCCTGGTCGGAAGAGCGCTTATACCAGCGTCGTATTCCTTCATAATCTCTTTAGTTTTCTCTTTATCAGTAACATCTAGAACATGTTTTTCGAATTTCTCACTATCGATAGAGTTTGTCAGTTTATCGATACTGTCTTCGCTTCTACTAGCGATCCCTATTTTTTCTATATTGGATTTATTTGCCAAGTACCATGCGCTTCCTTCTGCTTGCTTCCCGGCTCCTAGAATCAAGACCTTTGTCATAAGTATCGGGGCAGGATTTGTTTTTGGAATATAAACTTTTAGTCTTAACGATGATAAGATATCACAAAAAAACATATTCTAAAGAATAGATTCCATTCAATGGCAAAATATTTTATATAGCACATCTTCAAACCTAGCCGGATGCAGTCCTTAATCGGTATCGTCATCGCGTTTGCGCTTCTTGCAGCGCTGATCTATCTAAAAGTCGATTTTGGAAAAGCGATCTTGATTGCTACTATACCCTTGTTCCTTCTATCCGAACCTTCAGTAGAAGGCCTAAGATGGATCGAAGAGATCACATTTGAATACGATACACTCAGCTTAATAGCTATAATAGTCCAGATCGCCTTACTCGGTTACTTATACAAAGATTCGGACCAAGTAATAAGGATGATAGAGGAGTTGAAAGCCGCAGTACCAGATAGACGGATGGTTGTAGCCTCAATTCCTGCTCTCTTCGGCTTGATGCCGATGCCTGGAGGTGCACTAGTTTCGGCACCAATGATTGAAGATGAAGGTGACGCTCTTGATCTAGACGGGATAGAGAAGACATTCTTGAATTGGTGGTGGAGACATATATGGTTCACCGTCTATCCTTTGTCAGCAGGACTGATATTAGCCGCTAGATTATCTGGAGTGAGCATTTATAGGATAGGACTCTTCAATTTACCTATTTTTGCTACTCAAATAGTAATAGGAGTCTTTTTCGGCCTAAAAAAGATAGATGTGAAAAATTCTTCTTCGTCTAAAGCAAATCCGTTCTTGATTTTTTATGAACTTTTACCTATCATCGTAGCATTATCTCTCAATATAATCCTTGGTATACCGCTCTATATCACGCTCTTCCTTGCTATAATCATGATCTTTCTTCAGAACTTTGAAAATTATACTGTCCGTAGTTTACCAGTCACTTTGAAAGAGGGCTTTTCTTTTGATTTACTTCTAGCAGCTTACGGGATCATGCTCTTTAAAGGCATAATCGAACGTGCAGAGTCTCTAGAGCCAGTGATAGTGGCTATCGAAGGTCACGTACCTCTTCTAGTTGTAGTAATGGTTGGGTCATATTTTATCGGCGTACTCTTTGGGCATCTACCTGGAGCTATAGGGGTGAGTTTTCCAGTCTTCATTCCAATGCTGCCAGTGGTCAGTGTGAGAACCGTCAGCTTGATGTTCGTTTTTGTCTTCATGGGATATTTTACTTCACCGATACATCTCTGTATAATCCTGACAATAGAATACTTTGGAATAGACCTGAAAAGCTTTTATCGGAGGATGATCAAGCCGTTCTTGATCCTTATTACAGCTATAATCCTATGGCTACTTATTAGTGGTTCCTTTTTCTTATTCTTTTGACGACCATCTTCAGTTCTCTTTGGACTTTTCTAACTTTTCTATCATCAGGGGCACTACTTCTTCTAGGTCCCCGACTATACCGAAATCAGCTACATCAAATATAGCTGCCTCGGGGTCTTTATTAACGGCTATGATATAATCAGAGTCTTTGATTCCCACTTTATGCTGTATCGCTCCAGATACCCCGCATACGATGTATAATTTAGGGGAGATAGTCTTTCCACTCTGACCCACCTGTCTAGATTTTGGCATGATGTCTTCTTCTACAATAGGTCTACTGCATCCTACTGTTCCGTCTAGAACATCCGCTAGCTCCCTAAGGAGTTCGAAATCTTCTTCACTCGTACCTACACCTCGTCCACCACAGACGACAACATCCGCCTCTTCGATAGACATCTCTCCCTTTCTCTCTGGTTTCAAAACTTCTATCACTTCGGTACTGATAGCATCCTTTTTCACTTTTACTTCTTCCTCAATGACCTCGAATTTCCTGTCTTCATCGGGCTCGATAGGGCTCATCACATGCGGTCTGACCGTAGCCATCTGTGGTCTCGAGTTCGGACAGACGATATCTGCCATCACATTTCCTCCGAAGGCAGGTCTTGTTTGAAGCAATACCTTTCTGCCCTCTACCTCTTCTATACTGAGATCGGTACAGTCCGCGGTAAGTCCTAGTCCCATCCTTCCCGCTACCGAAGGAGCTAAATCTCTACCCAGATGAGTGGCTCCATAAAGAAGGATGCTCGGTTTATACTCTGAGATCAAACTTGTGATCGCTGTGGTGTAAGCTTCTGTTGAATAATTTTCAAAGATCTCATCATCTACCACATAAACTTTCTCAGCGCCGTAAGCACCGAGTTCTTCGGTAACATCTTTGATATCATTCCCGATCAGGACCGCACAGAGTTCTTCACCAAGTTCTTCGGCTAATTCTCTTCCCTTCCCCAATAATTGAGGACCAGTCGGTTTCAATTCACCACTCTCCTGCTCAGCGAAGACCCACACACCATCGTATTGGGAAAGATCCCCGACCTCTTCAGTCTGGATCACAGGTTCTATTGCATCTTCTGGACAGGCCGAGACACAGACGCCGCAAGAGATACACTCGCCTTTCAATACCGCTTTTTCGTCTTCGATCTCAATTGCATCCACTGGACAGACCTTGACACACTTACCACAAGAGGTACATAATTCTAAGTCGATCTCTATCATAGTAGTCCCTCCTCGTCCAAGAATTTCACTAACTCATTCACAGATTTCTCGGGCTCCTCTTCAACCTTGATCCCCTCTCCTTTCGGAGGCGGACTATAAGTTTCTATAACAACACTTTCTGAACCTTCTAGTCCGTAATCATCTTCTTCACCGTCTAAATCTTCATAATTCCACTGTTCCTTTGGCTTTTTCTTTGCTTTCATTATCTCTCTTACGTTAGGGATCTTAGGCTCAAATCCAGGATCTGGCATGCATGCCAAAACAGCAGGTATTTCTGATTTTATTCTAACGTGTCCTTCGTCCGTCTCTTTTTTACACACGAGGTATCCTTCTTCGGGGTCTAGATCTTCTATCTCTGAAACGTAAGTGACCTGTGGTAAACCACGGTGAGCAGCCACCTCAGGACCTACCTGGGCGGTATTACCGTCCGAGGCTTCTTGGCCGGCAAATATGAGATCCGTTTTTCCTATCTTCTTCAAGGCCCTGCTCAGCGTTACAGCGGTGGCCCAAGTATCAGCTCCAGCAACGTTTTTATCGGTGAGCAGGATCGCTCTGTCTGCTCCTATAGCGAGACA
>CAYXPD010000144.1:0-4089 GCA_964466995.1 uncultured Thermoplasmata archaeon
AGAGGAGAAAAATAAATAGAGACCTCGGTGATCTCTGCATCGAGGGTGCGGCAGCGTGTCCTACGACCGCTTTGAAAATAGCCGGTGAAAAAATAACTGCAGAGGAAGTGATGAACGAGATCGAAAAATCGACTATCTATCATGACACTTCAAACGGCGGCGTTACTTTATCAGGCGGAGAGCCCTTCCAACAGTTCGAATTCATGAAAGAACTGATAGATAGATGTAAAGAGAAAGATATACATGTTACAGTAGATACCTGTGGACATGTGAATGCTGAGAAATTCGAGTCGATTCTAGATAAAGTTGACCTGTTCCTCTTCGATCTCAAAATAATTGATTAAGAATTACACAGAGAATATACAGTGATGGGGAACGAGTTGATACTTGAGAATTTAGGGTCTCTCTTAAAAAGAGGTGAAAACGAAGTCATAATAAGGTTCCCCGTAATACCTGGCGTTACAGATAGTGAGGAAAATATAAGGTCTATCTTGGAATTTTTATCAGATTTTCAAAATGTGAGAGAGATAGATATACTTCCCTACCACGATGTGAAAGAAAAGTATAAAAGGTTGGGAAAAGAGTATGATATCAACGAGACAAAAACGCCCGGTAGAGAAAGGATAGAAAGGATAAAAGAAAAGTTCGAAGATGAAGGATATCTTGTAAAAGAAGGTGGATAGGTTGGATGGAAAAGGCTCTTCTAAGACTGAAACCGAGATGCAGATTAGGGAGTCATCTATAGATCCCATAAATGAACGAGTCAAAAGATTGAGAGAAAATTCTGTTAGGAAAGATGTGCAATTTTCCTCTGAAAGGGCTGAACTTATAACTGAATTTTACAAGAATAAAGATATAGAGGATAGATCTAAACCTGTCCAGAGAGCTTTGGCTTTCAAGTATCTCATGAAAAATGTTAGTATTCCAGTAGAAGATGAACAGCTGATAGTTGGAATTCGAGGGACCGGTATAAAAGAGGTACCAACATATCCTGAAGTCTGCTGTCACAAAGAGGACGATCTGGAGATCTTAGACTCTCGAGAAAAGAATCCTTACAGGGTAGAAAAAGAGACAAAAGAGGTCTACGAAGAAAATATAATTCCCTTCTGGAAAGGAGAAACGATACGGGACAAGATATTCGATGAGATGAGCGACGAGTGGAAAGAAGCGTATGAAGCAGGAATTTTCACTGAGTTCATGGAACAGCGAGTCCCAGGTCATACTTCCGGTGGTGAAAAGATCTTCACGACCGGTTTGCTCGAGATAAAGGAAGAGATAGAAGCTAAGATAGAAAGCCTTAGATCAAGAGAGGGCTATAAAGACAAGATCGAAGAATTGAAGGCGATGGATATAGCGGCTGATGCGATAATAATCTACGCTGAAAGATACGCTGATAAGCTGGAAGAGATGGCTGAAAAGGAAAATGATGGCGCAAGAAAAGAAGAATTGAGGATGATGTCCCATATCTGCAGTAAAGTTCCCAAGAATTCTCCAGATACTTTCTGGGAAGCTCTACAGCACTACTGGTTCATACATGTAGGGATAACTTCAGAATCCAATCCCTGGGATTCTTTCAATCCTGGTAGATTGGACCAGCATCTTTACCCTTTTTATGAGGAAGATATCGGGAAGGACCGGTTGGATAGAAAGAAAGCTAAAGAACTACTGGAAGCTTTTTGGGTCAAATTTAACAATCAACCGGCACCTCCTAAAGTAGGCGTGACGGCACAGGAGAGCAATACTTACAATGATTTCGCCAAGATCAACATAGGAGGGGTCTGGAAAGATGGTTCAAACGGTGTCAACGAACTTTCTTATCTCTTGTTGGAAAGTTTGGATGAGATGCGTACTCTCCAACCTAACACCGCAGTATTGATAAGTAAGAAGATCCCAGATAGATTTTTGAACAAAGCTCTTGGAGTGGTAAAGCCCGGGTTTGGCGAGCCACCTTTTTTCAACCACGATGAGATAATAAAGATATTATTAAGGCAGGGAAAGTCTCTTGAGGATGCAAGAACCGGAGGAGTGAGTGGATGTGTTGAATCTGGAGCCTTCGGAAAGGAAAGTTATATTTTGACTGGATACCTGAATCTGCCTAAGATCTTGGAAATAACACTCAACAACGGTGTGGACCCAAACAGTGGAAAAAAGATCGGATTGAAAACCGGTAGGCCTAAAAATTTTAACTCGTTTGAAGACCTGTTCGATGCGTTCGAAAGACAGTTAAGTTATTTCATCGATATCAAGGTGAAGGGTAACGATAAGATAGAATCCATCTATGACGAAGAGTTCCCTGTACCTTTTCTTTCCCTATGGATCGAAGATTGTGTTGAGAACGCTAAAGATTACAACAGCGGAGGAGCTAGATACAATACGCAGTACATACAGATCGTAGGTCTAGGTACGACAACGGACTCTCTTACCTCTTTGAAATATAACGTTTTTGACGAAAGCAGATACGATATGGAAGAAGTTCTTGTGGCTATCGAATCCGGTTTCAAGGACAGAGAAGAGATGCGTCAGATATTCTTGAATAAGACTCCGCGCTACGGCAACGATGACGATTATGCGGATGGTATTGCTAGGAAAGTTTTCGATCTTTGTATAGAGAAGGTAGAAAACCATCCTTCAACTCCTGTGAGGAATGCTTCTAGAAGAGTATATGGTCTTCCGACAACAGTCCATGTTTATTTCGGAAGTGTTTGTAACGCCACACCAGATGGAAGGAAAAAAGAAAAACCTCTATCCGAAGGTATTTCTCCCGTACAGGGAGCTGATAGGGAAGGGATCGGGGCTGTATTTCGATCCGTTGGAAAGTTAGATCATGTCAGATCTGGAGGTACGTTGTTGAACCAGAAATTATCACCTGACCTTATGCAGGATGAAGAGACCAGAAAGAAGCTCGGAAAATTGATGAGGAGTTATTTCAAGATGGACTCTCACCACGTTCAGTACAATGTAGTAAGCGCAGACCTGTTAAGAGAGGCTAAGGAAAATCCAGAAGATTTCAGTAATCTGATGGTCAGGGTTGCGGGATACAGTGATTATTTTGTCAATCTTCCTGAGGGACTGCAGGAAGAGATAATAGAGAGAACAGAACAGGAAGAGTTTTGATTGAGTCAGAAGCGGTTTTCCCTCAATACGTTTTTAAATTTCTAAAGGATCACACTGCTCATATTCAAGATCATTTTTTAGCGCGATCTCCGCTTTCTGTAGTTCTCTACCGAGATAAGCCGCGTGGTCTAATCTTGAGACCAACTCTTCTCTAACTATAGTATCGCATATCGCCTTGGCAGATTTACCGGTTATGATCTTGTTCAGCCTTCCAGTCTCAACGTCGAGTTTCCCCTCTTTCTGGACGTTCAGATAATGTTCTACTATTATCTCATCTCTTACGGTGATGACGAAAAATCCCTTCTCGTCGAACTCCATCTTTTTATTCTCTTCAGCCTCTAACTTCTCTATTTCGCTCATTCAAGACCACGTTCCTAGCGATGACCATATTTTCAAGTTTTTTTATGGCCGTATCTTTTTCTAGATATCTAAGACCACAATCCGGATCTATCATAGTTTTTGGACCAAAGATATCATAAGCTCTATTTATATTATCTTTTATCTCTTCTATATCTTCGATATCAGAATCTGTTGTTACAACTCCGGCGGCAACCCTCTGATCGATAGATATGTTCTCGAATATTTCATAAAGATTTGGATTGGCAGCGAATTCGAAATCTAAGATATCCACATCTATCTCGACAAGGTCTTCAACTACCGGTTCTATATCTCCGCAGACGTGGAGTGCAGTTTTTGTTTTTACATCCATTATCTCTTCCATTATATCTTTACCACACTCAGGAAAATCTACTGAAAAGTAAGGTTCATCGATCTGTACCACGTCACAGAACTCAGCTAGAATTTCAGCCTCTTTCTTTAGAGAATCGGCGGTGTCGATAACGGCGTTCATATCAGAATCATAATGATGGTTCTCTACGCTGTTCACCAATGTCCAAGGTCCGGTAATGATTCCCTTAACGCCTTCGGAATCAGAGATCATCTCTCTAGTTTCCTTGACATCTTCTACAGTTATAG
>CAYXPD010000145.1:0-3997 GCA_964466995.1 uncultured Thermoplasmata archaeon
ATCAGTTCTCCAATCATCTATAAGCTGTACCACGGAAGGTAGAAAAGCTATCATCAGTATGAAACTCGAAGTTATGCCCACCGCCGCTAGAACACCGAACTGAACCATCGCTTGCAAATTGCTGAACACATTTGATAGAAAACCTACCGCTGTAGTGACCGACGTCAACAATAGAGCTCCACCGACTGTACATATGGCTATCTTCGTTGAATGAGTGTTATCATTACCAACGTCTTTTTCCTCCCTATAACGCATGACCATGTGTATACCATAGTCGATTACTAGACCTGTTATCAGGATGGGTACAGCGATTATCATAGGATTGAACTCATATCCGAACAAGACCCCGAATCCGAATGTCCATACTATAGCGAAGCCTAGTGAGAGAAGACTTAAAATTGTTTCTACAACCGTCCTGTACACGATGAAAAGGACTATAACCACGAAGATAAAGGCGATGGGTAGAAGGGTAGTCATACTTCTATTAGAGCTGTCTTCTATTTCTTCGAACATAACCTGCTGAGCGAACACTCTAGTAGTAGAATATTGAGAATTGGTTTCACTCAACCTTATTATCTCCCGCTGGGCTTCTCTCCTTATGCGTCTCTCTATGGAAGAATTCATCTGTACCAAAGCTATTGTGCTTTCAGCTTTTATATCTTCAAAACCTGTTACATCATAGAAATCTTTGCTAACTGTCCTCGTTATCGCTGCTTCCAACTGATCGATCAAATCGGGTAAAAATCTAGCTGATCTCATCCCTTCTTTCATCGGATCAAATATCGGAATAATCCTCTCAATGAAGGTCTTATTTTCAAGGACGGATTCCTGGTATTCATAAAGAGTTTCTAAAACATCTATCCGATCCGGTTCATCGTAATGATTGATAAGTTCAGTGAGAGTTAGGTTAGATCTTTCTAGATAGTGGATCGATTCGGTGCTTTTCTCCTCTATGTCGTTTATCTTTTCCAGCGATCTTTCTATATTCTCTTTCAAAGGTTCACCGTCGTAATGTATCGTGTCATTAACGGTTCTTTTGATATCTTCGCTGGTCATGTTCTCTAATCTTTCTCTTTTCTCTTCTAACCCCATATCCAGCGACGGTGTCTCCGTTTCAAAATTAAAATCGGTCTGTATGTTAGGGAGATGTTCGCTGATCTCCATGAATCGTAGGAAACTCTGTATGTTGTATAGATATAATTCTGAAGTTTTTTCCGTATCTGTATTCATCACGTTGTTCTTCATACCCTCGACAAGACCGATGAAATGTTCTTGATCAGCTCCCGGTGTCTCCTGATCCTGTTCAAGTTGCTTGATGAGTTCTTCAGAAAGTTCTATTATCCTGCTCGAGTTATGCGGATCTTCGTTCATCATATGCGTTAGATTGTAAAATTCACTCCCGTGGACTTCCAGTACGGACCAGGTTCTAGGCGAACTGATGATATTCCCCATTGATTTCAATTCAATAGTAGCGTTTTCTTCCAATTCTGGGTCCTGAGAGTATACCAATGCAGAGATGTTCTCCAATGAAGAATCTATACAAGAAGAAATCGCGCTCTGATTCTCCATGGAAGAAGAGAAGTGCGAGATATTTACTGAGCGCTTCATCAGCACATCTTCGATCTCTAAAGCAATATCGGCGGTCAAGACCGTGTCCGATAAAGAAGTCATGCCTTCGGGCATCTGGTCGGTCTCCATCAGGGTCCAGTTCACCTGCTCACTCTTTAGGATCGCCTCTTTAGTGTTTAACATGTCTTCCATCACTTCTGTAGTGAAGACATTTCCATCATCCGCGACAAAAGCGATCTGGATAGCTTCACCAGGCCTTCCAAAATCCTGACGAATTTCGGTCAACCATTCACCTTTCTCCGTTTCAGGCTCGAAGGATTCCTCTCTAGTATCCATCTCGAGTTGAGCTGCATAGTAGCCCATTATCAGCGTAAATATGATGATTATAACGATTATCTTTTTAGGATTCCCACTAATCAAAGAAGGAAAAAAGCTGAACATGTCTTGATCGGTTTTTTGTTCCATGTATATCTTCCTGACTGACTGTCAGTCAATAAATGTAGACAGAGTATTTAAAACTTTTCTACTCAGTCCTGTCGTTCAACTAGACAAGTATTCTTCAACTCTGGAAAGACCCTCTTCCAACTCTTCAGTAGGAAGGCCAAAACCGATCCTGAAATATTCATCATAACCAAAAAGTTTTCCAGGTGCTAGAACAACACTCTGTTCTTCAACCAGTCCTTGACAAAATTCTATCGAACCGTCAAATTTATCCGAGAGAGTGATGAAGCCGTTCACGCCTACAGGTCTGTACCAGTCGAGTCCATGTCGATCTATGAATTCCTGAACTATCTCCAGGTTCTTTTCTGCCAAGGCTCTATTTTCTTTCAAAATCTCCTCTTCCATGTCACCTAAAACCTGCTTCGCGATGTATTGACCTATTTTGGTCGGCGAGATCGTCGTATAATCTTTCCATCCCCATGCTCTTTCGATCACTTCTTCAGGACCAACCATCCACCCGAATCTAGTCCCTGCTAACCCGTAAGACTTTGTTAGACTGCTCGTACTTATGCCTCTCTCGCTCATCTTAGCTACAGGAGGAAGAGGATCCTCAGCTAACGATCTGTAGACTTCGTCACATAATAGGTAGGTGTCTTTACTCTCTGCTATTTCTAGAAGTGCTTTTACCTTCTCCCACGGATGATACCTACCGGTAGGATTGTTAGGATTATTGAGTACGATCAACTTAGTGTCATCTCTCACAGCCTCTTTAACCCTTTCAACAGAAAGTTCCCAGTCGGGAGGTGTTAGCTTAACTTCTGTTACCTCTCCAAATGCTCTAGGCACGGAATGCAGAGCTTGATAGGTCGGAGTTACCACTACAGAGTGACTATCTCCACCCATCAATGAGGAAAATACTAGAAAATTAGCTTCCTGAGTTCCGCAGGTGAAAAGCACTTCTTCCTTTTCCCTTCCATACTTCTTGCCAACTTCACTCCTGAGTTGAGGATCACCGTTGGTCGGAATGACGTACCCCAACTTTCCTGGATCTAGATCGAATCTATCTGCAGATAAGCTCCTAATTCCGCTCTCCGCAAGCATTATTTCTGATTTGTGTTCGTACTTTGCAAACCATCTCTCTAGACCAAAATCTTCTATCTCCATGATCATATTATAAGAGAACAACACATAAATAATTATCTAGTCTTGAAAAGAGGTATCTCCGAACAGTATTATCTCTGGTTCACCATCTTCAATTTCCACTAGATTCAAACAGCCCTCTTCAAGTTTTGGCTGTTCCCATATATCGCTCAATGATCTCCCCTCAAAGTAGGACATCATCAATTTTGACGCGCATCCGTGAGAGACTATCAAAATATTTTCATCATCATATTTTTCCAAGATCTCCTCTATGAAAGAAAACACTCTTTCTTTAAGGTCGTGAAAGCTCTCGCCACTGATGGGAGTATAGAGATGAGGTCTTTCCCAAAAATCAGAATACAACTCCGGAAATCTTTTCTTTATCTCTTCACCTTTTGTACCTTCCCATTTCCCCATATTTATCTCTTTGATCCGCTCGTCTTTTTTTATCGAGGGATTTTTTCCTTCAAAGATTATCTCTGCTGTCTTCTTTGTTCTATCCAATGGGCTGCAGTAAACTACGTCGATATCTTCTCCGGTCAACCTCCCTCTTAGATCTCTAGCTTGCTCGAAACCTTTATCGGTCAGAGGAGCATCTTCCCATCCCTGGAGTTTTCCCTCTCTGTTCCATTCGGTCTGTCCGTGTCTAGCTATGAACAATCTAACCATGCTCGGTATGATTATCGTCATACCTTAAAATCCTTTTTGGGGTCTCAGCAGAAACTATCTTGAAAGTGTTCTCTCAATTTCTCATCAGTGACGTTTATCGTAAGAACGTAGTGATGATCCTTTTTCCGTTCCAGATTGACCGAAAAATCCTCTCTATCGAAGTAATAAGGATTGAATT
>CAYXPD010000146.1:0-2778 GCA_964466995.1 uncultured Thermoplasmata archaeon
TCAGATTCTTTTTGTACCAATCGAAGCCGATAGTAGACACTACAAGATGAGCTATAGCTGACATGAATAGGAAAGCAGCTACCGCAGGTCCAAGTTGTAAATCAAAAATGGTCTTGCTTACCATCGTTTCTGTTCCAGGAGGTCCAGCCATATAAGTTCTAGTAATGGATATAGCAAAATCTGTGCTCAAATATAACATAAGAACGCCCTGAACAAAATGCAGGACTGCCATCACACCATTGAATCTCCTCAACTTTCTGAATTTCTCATCATCAGACATCTTTTCCCTCAACTTAACAATACGGTCTAGTAGAATATATATTTTTCTTATTAACTAATCCCTGATGATATGATCACAACACAGAAGAGCATCAAGGCCGATCTTTTTCATAGAATCGATTGCCTCCTCTGGTGTGCAGACAATAGGATAGCCATGAAGGTTAAAACTTGTGTTTAGAACCGCTCCTATCCCTGTTTTCTCTTCGAATCTTTTTATTATAGCATGGAAAGTTTCGTTGTCTTTTTTTTCTAATATTTGAGATCTGCATGTACCGTCTACGTGAATAGCACCAATTAACTCTTCTTCCGCTCTTTCAGTTATATCAAAAGACATTGTCATGAATTTATTTGAACTCGGATTCTCTAAATATTTATCCTTATACTCTTCGAGAATCGTTGGAGAAAAAGGTTGAAAGGATTCTCTTCCTAGTTTCTCATTCAGCTCTTTTTTTAGCTCGAGCTTTGAAGGATCTGCTATTATAGATCTATTTCCCAAGGCTCTTGGTCCATACTCCATCTTTCCCTGAAATATCCCGACAAGTTTGCCATCTTTGAGCATATCAGATATAAGGTTCGGTTCATCCTCGACCTTTTCCCATTTCAATCTTTCTTTTTCTTTTAGAAAACTCTCTATCTGCTTGGATGTGAATCTAGGTCCTAAAAGTACATTTTTTAGAGTTTTATTCCAATTCCAGTGGATTTTCTCTTCATTAAACTTAGAATTTACATAAAGAGCGGCACCTAAAGCCAATCCACCGTCCCCCATATGTGGGAATATGTAGCTATTCTGAAAGTTTTTTCTCAAAATTTTATTAGCTTTGACGTTTTGAGCTACTCCTCCAGAAAAGCATATCGTTTCTTTTAACTCATCCCCTATCCCATCGCATCCCTTGATATTCTTACAAAGTTGATTTAGCATATTTTCAAGATGTTTCTGAGCTGAAGAAGCGATTTTTGTTGCTTCATTCCAAAGTTCATGGTCTTTCTTACCTTTTCTAAGCACGTTCAAACATTCTTCCTTTCTATGTAGAGGAAAGTCTGTTTTTTCAGAGAGTTTCTTTACCGAGTCCGATCCTGTTACTTCAAGATGATTATCGAAGTTTAGACCATCTACCTCGATACAGTCACTAAAATCGTAATACTCTTCATCATTATAGTAAGCGGCTAAAGCCATCACTTTCCCTTCATGCCTCATCGGAACGAAACCTAACATCTCAGTTATAGACGCATAAAAGTCTCCAAGCGAGTCAAGATAGGACGATTCAGCTATTCTCTTTAATTCTCCATCCTCGCCGAGATAAACGGCAGAGGAAAGACCGTCGCCTGCAGCATCGATGGTAAGAACAACACAATTTCTCCATCCTGAGGTAAAATAAGCTCCCGCAGCATGTGCATCATGATGGTGTACTGTTATTATATCCATATCACCAAGTATTTCATTTAGATTCCTTTTAAGTTTCAAAAGGCGTTTTTTATTCCTATAAATACCCGCAGTCGCAACTTTATCTATTTCACTAGCATCTAGCGCGGATAATCTAATTACTTCTTTAACCGACTTCGTAGGAAATCCTCTGAAATATTTTTGCCTGTTAAGACGTTCTTCATTTACAGCGTTGATTTCGTTCCCATCAATGATAGCTGCACCGGAATCATGCCCGTCGTGGATTCCAAGCACTGTATTCATATTTAGTTTTGATATCACTACTTGGTTAAAATTTTTCTTCCTTTTTATGACAACGGTAATATAGGAGAATCAATTAAGATATGGCCATGAAAAAGACATTGATAACCGCCGGAGTTCATGGCGCCGAGATAGGTTCTGTTCTCATAGCTAGAGAGATAAAAGGTTGGGTCGATAGTCGAGGGATTAAGGAAGTCGAAGTAATACCAGAAGTGAATCTGGAAGCGATCGAACGTAAACAAAGAGAAAATCCCGAAGACGGAAAAGATCTGAACCGGATATTTCCTGGAAAAGAAAATGGTACAAAATCAGAACGTAAAGCTCATCGTATTTTTCAAAAATCGAAGGGATTCGATCGTATCATTGATCTTCACACCTACGGAAAAAATAGTCGCTGTGTTCCGTACATGTTGACCGACTTGAATGAAGACTATAATCGGAACTTTTGTGAGGAAGTAGGTTTGAATAACGCCGTCCAAACTGGAGGTACTGGAGGACAGTTATTCTTAGAAACTTCGAAGTTGGGCATACCTTCGATGATCATCGAAGCTGGAGGGTCAGAATGGTATAGAGATGAGTTAGAGAAAGTAAAAAGAGCTGTTCTTTCCCTCATTTTTAAAGATGAATTTCGAGAGGAGAAAAATGAAGTTTCTTATTACGAATATTATGAAAGGATAAGACCTGATTCTAAAGGACATTTTGAACCCAAAAAAGAACCTGGTGATGATGTAGATGAAGGAGAAGTCATAGGTCTCCTTGCTGGAGAAGCGGTCAAAGCCCCTTTCTCTGGTTTAATTCTTGGTTTGAAGATGGAAAGC
>CAYXPD010000146.1:2788-3971 GCA_964466995.1 uncultured Thermoplasmata archaeon
AAAATAAGTATAATCATTAATCGAGTTGAGATTCTATCATATCCTCAACTTTATCTAGAAATTCCTCTTCTTTACCATGAGGTATCAAAGCACCCGCTGCAATGTCGTGGCCGCCTCCTTCTCCTCCCACTTCTTTTGAACACTTAGTCATTACAGAAGAAAGATCGAGTCCTCTTTTAACAAGACGTTTCGTTCCTCTAGAGGATACCTTCACACCTTCTCTTTCATCAGAATCTGCGAAGGCAAAAATAGGTAACTTTCTATCCACGTCACCAGAACTTAAGACCATACCTGCAACAGTCCCTACTACCGTATCCGGGATCTCATCTTCACCGTGGAAAAATTGAAGGTAGTCTCTCTCCTCTACACCGCTCGATTCAACAAGCTTTAAACAATCAACTAGTACTTTGCGATGACCCTGTAGCAGAGATCTAGCTTTTTCAAGATTCTGTTCTCTATCGCCAAGACATATTTTCAAACCTATTTCTCCTTTCTCATATCTACCGCAGGAGTTCAATAGAGTAGAAAACTCCTTAGCTTCATGAAGCATACTACCTCTCTCCTCATCAGGGAACTCATATACTTCTCCTACTAGACTCTCGGCATATTCAACAGGATATCCTCTACGCAGCATTTTCTTTGCAAGGCCAGATAATATTCTTCTTTTCTCTTCTTTTGAGAGATCATACCATTTTCTCCAATCGTCTCCATTTTTTAGAGGGATATCTTTTTCCACTAAAAAGTTAGTACATGCTGGTTCTTCCCCGGTTAGTCCTGGAAGTACGGGATCAGAAGCATATTCTAATAACTTGGGAAGTGGTCTACTCTCTATCCCATACAAAGTGGTATCTTTCTTATTGACCACGACCCCTGTTTCTATACCTTCTTTCAATATGTCACGGTTTTTTCCGATCAATTTATTATTCTCTGAAGCTTGAAGATCTCCTATAGCGCCGATCACGGCTAATTTACTCAAATCTTTATTATCATTGTTCATCTCTCTAGCGACAAGATATGTGGTTCCAGAACCTGAGAGCTCTTTTGCACCATCTATACCATATCGGTGAGGATTCAGTTCTAAAACTTGAGAATTACAATAATTCAATATATTCCCCCTATCCTCCAAGGAGGGAAGTCCTGCTTGACCTTGAGGTTCATGATGATCCGTTATCACACAGTCAAT
>CAYXPD010000147.1:0-3968 GCA_964466995.1 uncultured Thermoplasmata archaeon
TGACGCATTCACCTTCGAATTCTTCAATCTCGTAGGGCGTTCCAAGTATATCTCTTCCTGTGATATCTTCGATTTCCTTGCCACAGGTCTCTTCTTGGCACCATCCCCCACGATAGATCTTCTCTTCATCAATATCTGAAAGGTCATCTATATCCTCTATATTATCTTCCAACTCTTTTTTAGCTCTCTCATACATATCTTCCTGCATGCTTTCAAAGGTCGATGCTATCTCATCTAAGATCTCGTCCTTTTTCACAGTACTTTTTTCACCCGTATCTCTTCTCACGAGAGTAACAATTTCTTCTTCCACCTCATCACTCCCAACATCGAGGCGGACAGGTATACCCTTCAGTTCGGCATCGTAAAATTTACTGCCTGGTCTTTCATCACTGTCATCTATGTCGACCTCGATTCCTATTTTATCCAATTTTTCCTTTATGTCTTTGCAGTAATTTAGCACTTCTTCTTCATCTCCGTAGATGATAGGAACTATCCTCACCTGTAGAGGAGCGACCTCTGGTGGAAGTACTAAACCTTTGTCGTCTCCGTGTATAGCTACGATAGCACCGACCAATCTTTCCGCCATTCCGTAAGTGGTTTGATGAACGTTCTTGTGTTTTCCATCTTCGTCCTCAAATGTGATATCGTAGGCTTCTGAGAAATTGGTCTTGTATTGGTGTATGCCTGCCATCTGAAGAGTCCTGCCAGTGGGCATCAAAGCGTCCGCTCCTACAGTATACTCAGCCCCTGGAAACTTATCCCAATCCGTTCTAACTAAAGCAAGATAGGGCATACATATCTTTTCAGACAACTCTTCCATGATCTCTAGATCCTCTTCAATCTGTGCTTCGGCTCCTTCTTCTGTCGCGTGACAGGTGTGTGCCTCAAAGAAGTGGAACTCTCTCATCCTCATAAAAGCTTTAGTTTGCTTGGTTTCATATCTGAAGACATTGACCATCTGGTATATCTTGAGAGGTAGATCTGCGTGTGAGCGGACCCACAGATCAAAAACGGGATACATCGCGGTTTCACTTGTCGGTCTGAGAAGGAGTGGGATATCCAGTTCGTTACGTCCTGCTCTGGTGACCCAGTAAACTTCTTCTTCGAATCCGGCTATATGGTCGGCTTCCTTTTCGAACTCTTTTTCTGGAACCAGCAAAGGAAATTTTACCTCCTGATGCCCGGTTCCGTTCACCAATCTTCTAGTTTCCCTGTCGATATTTTGCATAAGTTTCCATCCGTAAGGAGTCCATATATTCATACCTTTAACAGGGTATCTTTTATCGCAGAGTCCTGCCTCTTCCACGATCTCATTATACCAATTGTTGAAATCTTCATATTTTTTGCCGTTATCCTCGTTTTTTCGGTCGTCTTCTTTTCCCATCTTATCACATAGTTACTATGATTACTAAAAGTTGTATTGATAAACTCTTTTTTAATACTTCTGTTCTCTATCACGAGTACTTTTTACGTAGTTTCCTTATCTCTTTCTTTTCCTCCCTATTGAGGTATCTATTTATTTGAGTATATTCGTCGGCCTGCCAAACTGGCCTATATTGTGTCATGATATTCAACTTTGGATTCTCTAGATTAGAATCGATCCACTCTAACAGTGGTTTTGTACAGCATTCGAGGTGTCCCGGTAAGACTAAATGCCTGATGATCAGATCTCCTGTTTTTTCTGCTATCAGGTGATTCCTTCTCAGAATGAAGGTATAATCTTCCACATCTGAAAGTTTTCTAGCGCACTCGTCGTTCCCGTACTTGAAATCTGTAAGATATACGTCCATGAGCTGACTCAGAAGTTTCATACACTTTTCGCTCAAGTACATATTACTGTTCCAGATCTGAGGGACAGGCTTGTTCATCTTTTTTAGTACCTCTAATATGTAAGTTAGGTTCGGTGTGGGATCACCTCCAACCCAATTGACGTTCTTTCCACCCCCAGATTCTATTTTTTTTGAGAGTATCTCTGAAGGGATTTCTCTCCCCTGATTCAATTGGCTTATCTCGTAATTCTGACAGAATACACATCCGAAATTGCATCCGGCAAAGAAAACGGTATGTGAGGGCACGAGTTCTTTTTCCTCTCCCATGTGTAAGAATTCCGATGAAATTTTTGATTCCTTGACCTGACAATATCCTTTTTCATCTTTCTTTCTGTTAACCCCACATCCTCGTTCACAGAGATCACATCTCTTGATCATCTCCTTAGCGAGTTCGATTTTTAAATCGAGAGGAGGAACCTTGTTTTTTCGTCTGAATTCGTCTATCTCGCTCCATAATTCCTCTTGGTCGAGTTCATAATAGTCTTCACTTGCCCTTTGTTCTTTTGCCTGCAGATAGTAGGGTTTTATCTCGCCTTCTAGTATAGACCTGTACCTGTCCAACATCGTTTATAAGAGGAATATGAACCTATTTTATTTTTCCGATATCCTTCGATGGTCTTTAAGAAATCTATTATTTTAAAATTTTGAGATACATATATAGAAATTGTAAGAACCACGCTATGTACAAAAATATGGAGGAAAGGTAAGTAGGTCCGCGGCCCAAAAGATAAAACCTATCAAAATTCACGTATATGAAAGTGGAGAAAAATAGGAAGAGTTGAAACTGAAAGACGATCAACATCTTAGATTCATCTTTGAAATACTTTTTGAAAACAGTCAATAACGATTGAGAGATTGCTAGACCGAGCAATATCATGATGAATCCTACATAACTTGAAGGGAGTACCGTTAGAATGGAACCAAAGAAGATCAGAACCAAGACGCCTGTTTGAAAATAAGGTAGTCTGGGGAATCTGAAAAGATTACCGACCCTAAAAGGTAGAATGTTTTTCATCGTTTCTTCCCAAGTTTCCTTAGAAATCGAGATGAGGTATACCCCTATCAATAGAAGTCCGATCCCTCCTGGGACGAATATCAGATTCCAGAGTAAAACGATCTCTATACCTATTACTAAACTGCCGAGTCCCAACAAGAACTTTCCGATATCGGATCTTTTCATCAAATATCGAGTATCGAATTTTCTAAAATAATTTTTGGTGTTTAGGCATCTAATAGATTTTCCAAAAAGGATAAGAATTAAATTACAATCATTGATTGAGAGCATATCATGTCGAGACCAGATGATCTCACTATAATCCAGCCCGGAAGTCCAGATTCGATAACTCGGCGGGAATACTCTCTAGAAGAATATGTAGAGCACTTCAGTGAATTAGTTGAACTCGAGAGACAGGAGGAGATGGAAAGACACGAAAGAGAGATGAGGCAGTTGTCGGGTTGGGAAAGACAGAATGAAGGGAGAGCGATTTTGAATTCCCGAGCTAGAGACGAGGGTACCGGTTTGGGAGGCAAGTTTCTTGTGAAGTTCGTCAGGAAGGATGGTCTTCCGGAGACTGAGATAAGTGTAGGCGATCTAGTCCGGATCAGCAAAAACGAACCTCTATCCGATGATAATCCTTCGGGAACAGTAACGGAAAAGACCGGCTATTCTATCAAAGCTGCCTTCGACGAACGTCCGCCTGACTGGATGTACGATAAAGTAAGAGTAGACCTTTACGTGAATGATATCACCTACCAAAGGATGTTGGAAGCTCTTGAAAAGATAGATGATCTAGAAGGAAAGAAAAGAAGATTGATAGAGACATTGTTGAAAAACAAAGAAAGGCACTGTGAACCTGTAGATGAGATCTATTTCTGCAATAGAGAGTTAAATGAAAGTCAGAAGGAAGCGGTCAGAAAGGCGATAGGGGCCGAAGAATTTCATCTAGTCCATGGACCGCCCGGAACGGGAAAGACAGTGACATCAGTAGAGGTAGTCGAGCAAGCTATAGAAAAGGAGAAGGATATATTGGCATGTGCGGATTCAAATATCGCCGTCGATAATCTTGTGGAACATCTAGTCTCTAATGGAAGAGAAGTAGTGAGAGTCGGCCATCCCGCTAGAGTGACCCCGCTTTTACG
>CAYXPD010000148.1:0-3854 GCA_964466995.1 uncultured Thermoplasmata archaeon
AAAAATTGAGAGGGATTGAGTTGCAGCAACCTTCTTATCTCATGTCCCTTAAAGGTGGTCGTTTCAAATGTTTTGAGCCGTATGAACTTCAGATGTCTGGCGGAAATAGATGGGAACCGATAGAAGCCCCTGAGGGCAGGTATAGCACCGGTATAGAAGATATGGATGAATTATTAGGAGGAGGACTCGATGCTGGAAGTTACAATGTTTTCGAGATCGAGGAAAATGTAAGTAATGAAGAATTTTTCTCGGTTATCAGACCGCTATTTTTAAATTTTATCGCACAAAAACGAGGCGTAATCTCTGTCCTTTCTGGTGGAACCCATCCAGAGAACCTTAGAGATGATCTTACACGATTCGTCCCAGAGGAATTATTTAACCAGAAGTTCAGAATAGTAGATCATCTGACTTCTCAATCTGATAAGCCCTATAAACTCGCGCTTGCGGGTAAAAATCAAAAGCAGTACAGACAGATTTACAACCAAAGTATGAAGGAATTGAGAGGGGAAGAAGATCTTGGAATATTGGATTACCACGCCTTAGACACCCTTGAATACATGCGCGGAGGCGAGATGGCACTTCAAGAACTCCTCAGTGGTGTGGCCAATACGAAGAACTCCGAAGACATAGGCATAGGAATACTCAAACCTGGGCTGAACCTCTCTAATGAGATAAAGAATATGGCGGACAATTATTTCGTCCTTTTGAGCATAAACAAGACACCTTGTATATATGGAGTCAAACCTAAGACCGGACTTTACGCCATAGTCACTGACAAGGAGAAAGGTTCGCCATATATACAGCTTAAGCCGATAGTCTAAAACCCGTATTTTCCTTTAAGCGGCACGAATCTAACGCCTCCTAAATTTTCTTTTTCTATCTCATCTTCTTTTATCTTCGTTGCTTTTATCAATTTTTGAAAAAATTTACTTCCTATTGGTATCAGTATTTTCCCCTTAAGGACCAATTGATCTATTAAAGGTGAGGGAATGCTAGGTGCGCCACATGCTACGGAAGTCCTGTGGTAGGGGGCAGCTTTGTCATACCCAGAAGAACCATCTCCTTGAATTATTCTGACGTTATCATATCCTGCCTTTTTAACCCTCTTTTTGGCAGCATTCGCTAAACTAGAAACATATTCCATGGAATAGACTCTTCCCTCTTCCCCTATCATCTCCGCTATCACCGCAGCGTGATACCCCATCCCGCCTCCTATCTCGAGTACCTTCTGTCCTTCTTTGATATCTAAATTCTCGACCATCATAGCAACCATATGAGGGGCTGAGATAGTCTGTCCTTCCCCTATAGGTTGAGGTGAGTCCTTATATGCACGTCCTTCAACTCTGTCAGGGACAAATTCGTGTCGGGGTACTTTTCTCATGGCCTTTTCCACTGGATCACTTTCAACATATCCCTTCCTGATTAAGCTATCCACCAGGTCGTGACGCCTTTCTTCATAACTTTTCTTGACCATCTATCTCCTCCTCTTGAAAATTCGTTTTAAGAGTATTTTACTAATCTATATCTTTTAATCTCAATCGAATGGTATAAATATTGTTCCCATTTTAAACTTCTAACAACATGACTGAGATACCAAAATCACATCCTAGATATCTTTCTCTAAAGATGAGAGAAGACCTAGTCAATGGAGTTGAAGAAGGTATCACTTCTAAGGCCGGCTTGATAGCACATGGGAGAGGTGAGATGTTCGATTATCTTATGGGGGAGGAGAGTATAGAGATGGCTAAACTTGCCGAGAGGAAAGCAATTAAGGAGATGATAGATGCAGATAATCCCGTCATCTCTATCAACGGTAACGTGGCTGCTCTTGTTCCTGAGGAGATCGTTAAACTAGGAAAAAGATTGGATGCAAAACTAGAGGTCAATCTTTTCCATCGAACGGAGGAGCGGATAAACAAGATCAAAGAATCATTGGAGAATAACGGTGCTGAAAGAGTATATGGTCTAGATCCGGAAGAAGAGATCCCAGGTTTGGACCACAAGAGAGCGTTATGTTCTCATGAAGGCATCTATACCTCTGATGTTGTTCTTGTTCCCTTGGAGGATGGTGACCGTGCCCAAGCTTTGAAGGACATGGGCAAAAAGGTGATCACCATAGATTTAAACCCTCTATCAAGAACCTCCCAGGCGGCTGATGTCACTATAGTAGACAATGTAATCAGGGCTGTACCTAACATGATAGAGTTTGAACCTCTTTACGAGGATTTTGATAACGAAGAGAATTTGAAGAGAACTTTGCTTTTCATGGCGGAGAGATTGAAAAGTTTATCCGAAGAAATATAAGAACCTCCTCTTTTACTTGTGTTGTTTGATATCATGAATGATCTAGTAGAAAAAGGGAAAAAACGTTTAGACTGGGCTCGTGCTCACATGCCAGTTATAGAAAGGGTGAAGCGAAAGATATCGGAGAATGGATATCTTAAAGATAAGAATATTTCCATGGCTCTTCATGTCGAAGCGAAGACAGGTATACTCGCGCTTTGTCTCGAAGAAGCCGGAGCTAATGTGAAGATGGCCTCTTGTAATCCTCTTTCCACCGACGATTCTGTTGCCGAAGCGTTGAGACAAGAATATGATATGGATGTATATGCTGAGCGCGGTCAGAGTGATGAAGAGTATTATGAAAATTTGAATAACACTTTGAGACATGACCCGGATGTGGTCATAGACGATGGAGGGGATCTCATATCGTTGATTCATACAGAAAAGGAAGATCTCATAGACGGGATATACGGTGGTGCTGAGGAAACGACCACAGGAGTCGTCAGATTAAGGGCTATGGAAAAAGACGGCACTCTTCGTTTTCCGGTCATGTCGGTTAATGATGCACTTATGAAACATCTTTTCGATAATAGATATGGTACGGGACAATCTACAATGGACGGGATCATGAATGCTACTAATCTGCAAATCAGTGGAAAGAATTTCTTGGTAGTTGGATATGGTTGGTGTGGCAGGGGCATAGCAATGAGAGCTAAAGGGATGGGCGCTTCTGTCATGGTTTCAGAAGTCGATCCGGTTAAAGCCGTCGAGGCTAGGATGGATGGGTTTGAAGTCCTTCCTACCGAGGAAGGTGTAGAAAAGGCTGATTTCGTTGTTACCGTTACAGGTTGTGAAGATGCTGTAGATGAAGAAGCGATAAAGAAAGCGAAGGATGGCTGCGTACTAGCTAATTCTGGACATTTTGACAACGAGATATCGAAAGACAAACTAAACCAACTTTCTAAATCTAAAAGAAAAGTTAGAGAAGAGATTATGGAACATACTATGGAGGATGATCGAGTACTATACCTTCTATCTGAAGGAAGGTTAGTCAATCTGGCCGCCGGACAAGGACATCCCGCTGAGATAATGGATATGAGTTTTGCTCTTCAGATGATGTCTGCAGAATATGTCGTCAAAAACGAGGGCTTAGAACCAAAAGTACATTCTATCCCTAGGGAAATAGACGAAAAGGTAGCGTCTTTGAAGTTAGAATCCGACGGAATCGAGATAGATGAACTTACCAAGGAACAAAAGAGGTATATAGAAAATTGGAAGGAGGGTACTTGATCAATCGATCAGAGTGATATCTTCTGATTTAACACTCTGAACATCTTCTATTTCTTCCAATTTTTCTTCTATTTTATCCACGATCCCTCCTTCGTCCGGGATCACTATCCTAGCGATGATCGCTTTAAGACCGAAAGCAACTTTTTCCTCGTTCGAACCTTTGAAGTTCCCGTGTTCTTCAACTATATTTTTTATATCCTCTCTTATCCTCTCTAAGTCCGACTCGGTCCCTTCTGGCATTATCTTATAAGTGATCATTACGTTTCCCATATTATGGCCCC
>CAYXPD010000149.1:0-3843 GCA_964466995.1 uncultured Thermoplasmata archaeon
TACTGTACATGGTAAGATGCGAGAGATTTGGACAGAAAAATATAGGCCAGAAAAACTTGAGGGGGTTTACGGTCAACAAAAAGTTGTGGAACGTCTGAAAGCCTACGTGGAAAAGGAGAGCATGCCCCATCTTTTGTTTGCCGGTCCCGCCGGTACAGGGAAAACTACTTCCGCGATAGCTCTTTCTAAGGAGATGTACGGAGATGAATGGAAATCTAACTTCTTCGAACTGAATGCATCTGACGAAAGGGGTATAGATGTCATCAGGAACAAGATAAAGGAGTACGCAAAAACCACTACAGTGAGCAAGATCGGTTTCAAGATAATTTTCATGGATGAGGCCGATTCTTTGACCCCTGAGGCACAGGCAGCCCTTCGAAGGACCATGGAGAAATACTCTCACAACTGTCGCTTTATACTTTCCTGCAATTATTCTTCAAAGATAATCGATCCTATCCAATCTAGGTGCGCTGTATTTCGTTTCAGAAGTTTGAATGACCAAGATATAGAGGAATGGATAGATCATATAGCCCAGGGAGAAGAGCTAAATATTTACGAGGAGGCGAAAGAACTTTTGATCGGTGTGGTAGGAGGAGACCTTAGAAGGATAACTAACCTCCTTCAGATATCCGCATCGACAACTTCCGAAATCACAGAAAAGATCGTCAGGGAAAGTGCCAATATAGCCAGACCAGAAGATGTAAGGGAGATGGTGAAAGACGCCGCCGAAGGAAACTTCATGGTGGCTAAAAATCAGTTGGATGAACTGATGGTGGAAAATGGTCTTTCTGGAGAAGACATAATAAAGCAGATGCATGACGAGATATGGGAGATACCCATGGATGATCGAAAGAAGGTAGAGATCATTGATAGAATAGGAGAGACCGAGTTCAGGTTAGTTGAAGGCTCTGATGAGAGGATCCAACTCGAGGCTTTGATCGCTGCTATCTCCAAGAGGAACTGAATATCATTCTCCCATCATCTTGACTATGACTTCTCTATTTCTTGATTTAACATCCATATCACATAGGATGATCTGCTGCCATGTACCGAGCTCTAACTTTCCGTCAGTGATCGGGGCTGTAAATGACTGACCGATGAAGGAAGCCCTGATATGAGAGTGTCCGTTCCCGTCCTGCCATTTTTCGTGGTGCTTGTAATAGATGTCCTTCGGGAAGAGTCTGTCTAATGCCTCTGAAATATCATGAATCAAACCCGATTCGTATTCGATAGTGGTTATAGCGGCTGTTGAACCCGCTACGAATAAAGTCACAGTACCTTCTTCCATATCGCTTTTTTGAACTATTTTTTTTGTTTTATCAGTGAGATCTTTTATGTCTAATTCGCTTTTGGTTTCTACATTAAATCTTCTATCCTCTAATGTCATACTGCTATCTATGAAATAAGGATTAAAACAAATTTCGGTTTAGTTAGTGATCTTAGATCTCTTTTATTTATAAAGCCTATCGAGGAAAACAAATATATATTAAATCAAACTAACAAAGTCATAGGCAATGTTTTCCTGTTTCCAGCCGACCAAGCCAGGAAACAGCACACAGGTGTTTGTATGGAAGAGAAGATACACCGCTGGCTAAGGGAAAACAGGATAGTTTGGATGCTGATATTTGGAATTATATTCATACTCTCGATCGATTTCTTGCATTGGGATGTAGACATTATCATATTTGATTTTCTTCCGATATGGATCCTTCGATTGGTGATCTTGCAGATATTATTATCCCTTTTTATTTATCTATTTGTGATATTTTATTGGAGGGATTGAATTGGATGCTACTATACTGGTTTTGGCTATCATAACCTCTTATCTTTCTTTCACGATATTACTTGGGATATACGGATATAAAGTATCTGAGAAAAGTATACAGGATTACTTTTTAGCTAATAGAAAGATAGGGCCATTTGTTCTATTTTTTACTTTAGCAGCTACTAATTTTTCTGCCTTTACGTTCCTTGGTTTCGCAGGGGAGGCGTACATTCAAGGATATGCTTTTTATGGAGTTATGGGTTTCGGTACATCATTCACTGCCCTTTCTTTTTACATAATCGGAAGAAAAGTTTGGATATTGGGAAATAAAAATGGATACATAACTCCTCCAGAACTGATAGGTGGAGAAACGAACAGTCATACCTTAAGGATGTTATACATGGCTGTGATGGTAATCTTCACTTTGCCTTATCTAGCGATCCAACCTATGAGTGCGGGATATGTCTTAAGTACACTTACCGGCGGTTCTATCCCATATTTTTATGGTGCAGTATTTCTTACAGTATTTATCATCGCTTATGTTTTCCTAGGAGGTATGAGAACGATCGCTTGGACAGATGTTCTACAGGGGCTCATGATAATCTTTCTTTTACTTACTGCCGTGATCGTTATCGCTTACAACCTTGGTGGTTTACAGGCCGCTCATGATCAGGCGATGGCTGAAGATACTAGTTTATTTATCAGGTCTGGAACTATAACTGTAAGGATTTGGCTTAGTTACTCTATCTTGTGGTCATTATGTAATCCTATGTTTCCTCAACTCTTCCAGAGATTTTTTATCTCTGACAGTGAGAAGAGTCTGCAGAGAGCATCTATAATGTTTCCTATAGTTACTAGTTTACTTTTCTTGTTACCGATCATGATAGGAGTTATGGGCCGAGGTGCGATTCCTGGCCTAGTTGAAGAAGAAGTTGATAGTATACTTCCTATGATGCTAGGGGAGTACGCTCCTCTTTGGTTATCGACCTTGATAATGAGCGGCGGATTTGCGGCCTTCATGTCTACTGCTGACAGCCAACTTCTTACCATGAGTTCCATGTTCACTAGGGACGTCTTCCATCCATACCTTCCCTTCGATAGCGAGGATTTTGACTATTCTCTCGGTCATCTTATGGTGATCATATTAGCGCTCGTTGGGCTAGCTATTGCCTACGATCCTCCAGCTACAATATTTACGATCGTTACTTGGGCTTTCACTGGACTAGCTATACTTTATCCCTCTACCCTAGGAGTTCTTTACTGGAAAGCAGATCCAAGAGCGTGTGTATCATCCATTTTAACAGGTCTCTCTATGTTAGTTCTATATCATTTTGATTTCATACCGTCATTTGGATTTTTGCCTGCTATTCCCATAGTAGTGATTTCAGGCTTAGTCCTATTTGTAGTTCACCATCTCCTAGAATCCATTGAGGGTATTTGAGTATCATGCCTCGATAGGTTTAGAAGAGAAGATTTTATATCGAAAGGACCTTTAAGTGAAATTGAATGATGACCAGACCCCTACTGAGCCTCTTTCGAGGCGATGATGATGATCTTGAGTACTGATCTAGGGTTCTACGGTTTCACTATCTTCAGTGTCAAAAGGTTCTAGAGCCAACATAAAAAATCCCATCCATATGATCAAAAATAAAGAAATCATTATGTGGTCAGGTCTATAAAGATGATTTACCAGAATACCTGAGATAGGGAGGATAACTGCGATAAGTAAGTAAATAAATTTCTTCAATTTTGACTGCTCTTCTCTAACCATCAGGGCTGGAAGAATATGGACAAATAAAAAGTTTTTGGACTAGTGAAGGAGCATCATGAGATGGAAGGTCCGACCCTATATCGGTAAATAGAGAAATTGTTGGTGTGGAAAGGGTTAAATACATCTTTCTACAATGACATACATCCCATTTAACGATTGAATGGGTTTGTGATATTGCCAATCCAAAAAGTTAAATAGATGTCCCTTTGTGGGAAAAAACGCTTTGATGGGGATTCAAGAAACCCGGAGCCGTGCTTCGTGAACTCTTGAATCCGACAGACGTATAATGAAAGGTGTAATTTGTTCA
>CAYXPD010000150.1:0-3841 GCA_964466995.1 uncultured Thermoplasmata archaeon
ATCGATATGTGCAGCGGTTCCTATATTGCGTATCTGCTTAGGTTTTTCCATCAATTGCCTAGCTTTCTGTACGTTCTTCTCTTTTCTACCCATAAAAATCACCAAATAATATAGTATTAAACGGTTTTTGTTTTATCTGGCCGAAGCGGCCATCCTTTCAGTTTCTTCCTTCTTGGAAACGCCGAAGCTATTCTTGTCCTTCCTAGAAGCCATTATCAGTTCCTCTGCCAAACAAGTCGAGATATCTTTTCTATTTTTATAAGACGCTTTGACAGCACCCTGAGATATCTTCGAAAGAGCAAGAGATATTCTCCTGCAGGGAGAAACATCTACGGCTTTTGGTACTGAAATACCACCATATGTTATCTGGGTCGTCTCCTCTCTAGGGGCGCTGTTTTCGATCGCATCCACTAAGATTTGGACTGGATTTTTCTCGGTTCTTTCGTGAATGATTTCCAACGCATCTCTAACTACATTATAGGCCTTGAGCTTCTTCCCAGTAAATTCCTCAGTCCTCATCATATTATTTAACAATCTTTCTATGATGCTGATTTCTTCTTTTTTGAACCTCTTATTAGCATGAGACCCTCCACTATGAGGGAGGAGGATAGGTAAAAGATTTATATATTTCTCCAATCCAGGATCACTAACTTCTACTTCCTTCATGTCATATTTACCAAATAAAAGAGGCATATCAAGAGATTCATACAACCTTTCTCTATCTTTTTTAGCAGTTTTTTGTTCTTCAGATTCTTCTTCAGCCATATTCTTCACCTTTTGATCATCGCAAGGGTTTCTCCTTCCTACCGGCTATCAATTCTGATAAAGCGACACGGTTAACTTTTACTACTTTATACCTGACACCGGGAATATCACCTTTAGCTTTGCCCCTCATACCCCCGATACCTTCGATAAGTACTTCGTCGTGCTCATCTATATAACTTATAGCTCCTTCTCCAGGAGCGAAGGCTGTTACCTGCCGTCCGTTCTTGATCAATTGAACTTTGACACATTTTCGGATAGCTGAATTAGGCTGTTTTGCCTCTATCCCCACTTTCTCTAAAACGATTCCCTTCCCCTGTGGAGCTCCTTCAAGTGGGTCGGTCCTTTCTCTTAGACCTAACTCTCTCTTCTTGTAGTCTTTATCGCTCCATCTGAACTTCTGTCGATTCTTCTTTAATTTTCGTGCTGAATTCAATCCGTTAGCCACTTTGCTCAACTCCTTTAAGGTGATTGTGGTTAAATTGATGAATAGGGGTGGTCTATAAAACTTTTGCTCTTTAGAACTCGGAGCTCAGATCAAGATCGGATGTCTGTCTTTCATATCCTCTTCGGACTCATCCAATTCTTCCATTAAGACCGCGATCAAACCATCAAGGAAAATCATCGCAGTATCTTCAAAAATGGTCCCAAGAGGAGCAAGTTTTCTATTTTTCTCGATGTTATCGATAGCTTTTAGAGGGATCACTACGTCACCTAGTTTCGCCAATGTGGATTCTGGACTTGCAGTCAAAACTATTATGTCAGAATTCTCTACACGGTCATCGACTATTTCGGCAGCCTGGATCGCAGTTTGAGTTTCACCCGTTTTGGAGACGAAAAACACACAATCTCCGGGTTTAACAGCGGGAGTTATAGTTTCCCCGATGAAAAAAGATTCTAAACCGAGCTGCATCAATCGCATCGCAAAGGTTCTTCCGACCAGTCCAGACCTACCCGATCCGTAGACAAAAACGTTATTGGCAGATGTCAGCAATTCTACTGTTTTTTCGATACTTTCACAATTCAGATTATCAAAAGAGTACTCTATCGATTCCAAAATATACTCCGCTGATTCGATCAATGTTTTATTCATTTTTCCGCCTCAATTCTTTACCTATTTCTCGAGAATAGATCCTCTCAAAGATGACTTTCATGTACATCGCATCGTGCTCCTTGAGTGGAGACGTTGAAATGATGGTCACGTTCTCGTCGGTTTTGATGAGGTGATAAACTAAATCTTCAAATTGAAGATCGCCTCTCTTGATCGGGGTCAGCCTACATTCATCCCTTCTTCTCTTTTCTACACCAGAGAACGTAACGTAATATTCATCTGAAATGAATTTTTTGCACATGTCAAAAATTTCCGCAAAGTCTTCTTCGTCTTCGAGCGGATGCTCTTCCTCAGCCTTAATATGGGCGAAATTTATGACCGGTACTGTTCCTGATACCTGACTGCAAACATCTAGAGTCTCGTCAAGATTCCCATATACGTCTTCTCCGGTCTGCGTTTCCAAACCGATCTTCATGTCAGTTTCACAATTTTCAGATATCCAATCTCTCAACTCTCTAAGATTTTCAACGGCTGATTCTTCAAGATAATCTTCTGTTTGATCTTCTTTTCTCAAGCCAAGATGAGTTATGATGGTGTCAGCTTCAATCTGATCGGCCATGACAGCTCCGTATTTGAAAGCTCTCTTCGATTTTTCAAGTGGTTCGGAATCATTCTCGCTCAGCTCGATGTAATAAGGTGTATGAAGTGACATCTTCACGTCCAATTCTTTACTCAATCTAGCTAAACGTGGAAATTTATGGAACTCTTCTGCTACGCCCCCAGTAATGGAATGCAGCATGTCGCCTCTTTCGAGTTCTTTATCCAAGTCATCTACAAATATCTCACGATAATCCCGTCCTTTATTCACACCTATGACGAATTTATCGGGAACTTCTTTAGCTTTCAATCCAACCTCTTCTTCCTCTACAGGCCTAGTTCTCACCTTAGGCCTAAGAAATTGAACCTCGAAGGCATTTAGTCCAAGTTTGTGAACATCCTTTATCCCGTCTTCGAGTGTTCTTCCCTTGCAGGAAAGGGGAATACCGCTTGGACCAAAACGTATCATGTTTTTGTTTCCTCCCGAGGACTAAAATCAATCATGCCCCACCTGATTGAGAATTGCCTTATTTAAAATTAATCGTCATGTGACAACATTTTTGTTCTTATTTTACCATTTTTCTACAACTTCATCGCTATCGACAATTTCCGCACCGAACACCTCTTCCATGTAATCCAATGAAATCTCCTTTTTTTCTTCTTCCATCGAGGCTGTGCAGTCTTCCACAACTTTGATTTCATAATCCCTGTAAAAGGCACCTGCAGCCGTGTTCTGCACACATATATCAGTGGTAACGCCGGTAAGGATGACTCGTTCTATCTGATGTTGTCTGAGTGTTAGCTCTAAGTCGGTCTTATAAAAAGAATCATAGAACCTCTTAGGTAATTTACGGTTAGGAAATCCTTCCAGTTCAGGTATTATTTCAGATCCTTCTTCATCCTCCATAGCATGTGGACCCCAGTGTTTGATCTCAGGATCATCTTCCTGATGCCTGTCCTGAACGAAAACTTTCAGTATCTCCTTCTCACTCGCTTTTTCAAGTAAATATGTAACATCTGGAACTATAGCTTCAGCGTTTTCACTGCCCAATTTACCGGTCACGAAGTCATTTATCATATCTATTACGATAACGGCTTCTTTCTTTGCGATGCTATCACAGGACTAGTTTAGAACCTGTTCCTAATTAACTTTTTGAAATAACTACCGTATCTATATCTAAAATCCAAAAATATTGAATTTTCTTCTTATAAATATACTTGATTTAATATCTTTAGGGATAAATCGGAATATTCTTAACTTGGTTTTTCATTACAGAACTCATCGAGGTAATATTTCATGAGCGGCGAAAAACTCACCGAAAACGCTAAAAAGATTCTAAAAGAGAGATACTTAAAAAGAGATAAAGAAGGAAACGTCGTTGAAACTCCCGAAGAGATGTTCCAAAGAGTTGCTTACGCTGTTGCGGAAGT
>CAYXPD010000151.1:0-3782 GCA_964466995.1 uncultured Thermoplasmata archaeon
ATTCTTCCAAGCCTTTGTCCTTAATTCCGAATTGATTCAATAACCTAAGCTTGTTGTATATAGATGCCTCGATAACGTCTCTAGCCAATTTTAGTCGATCTTTTTCTGAAAGCTCTATTTGCAGTATCCATATATCGTTGATAGGATTTTGATTAGCTTCAATGATTCTGAGATATTGATTGTGTCTTTCATCAACAAATATAATATCGACTCCTTCTCTCTTTAGATATCTTACAGCTCCAGCGGTTATCTTTCCCTCACCAAATACTATTAGCTGTTCTAATTCTTTGGGACTAAATTTTCGCTTTCTTTTGTCATCTTCGATGTATATCAATTTTCCTTCTTTTCCAATTTGGCTTCCGTAACCTGATACTACTATATTCCGCAACCTCTTTTCTATCAAACACACTCACCAAAATAGATTTGTACTTAATAATATATATTATTAGTCTTCCGATCTAGACCTTTCTATTAACTTTCCGTAACCCCTAGAAACGCTCTTCCCTAGACCAATAAAATCGGGCAATTTGAAGTTGACTTTAACTTTACCTGTAAAACCTATCATCTTCACGCCTTTAAAATTCACTACCTGATCTTCTAGATGTGTGTGTACGTATATCTCTCTATCGACGACTCTATTGAATCCCTTGCACATGGAAAGTATGTTACCCGTTAGGATGCTGTTCAGTAACTCTTTTTTTTCTTTCCAGTCGTCCATAGATTTGTACTTCTCGTAGTTCTCCGAGTTCAGCGCCAGCCACGGCGTTATAAACCTGTAGTAATGCTGCTCTCTCGTCTCCCCGATCTCGGCTTTACCTACATCTAGAGACCAGCTTTCAACCTCGTATTCACTCGATCCCAGCGTTAGAACATCTGCACAGTCCACCATCTTCTGAACAGGTTTTTTCCCTTTTTCGAATCCGGATATTATCGGTTCTCCTTCAACCACTGCGTACTGAACTTTAGGGTAGCTGAAAACAAGTCCAACATCATCAGTGTGATGGTGCACTAACGGTTCATCCTTGAATTTGCTTGCAAAAAAGCCTCGAACCTTATCTCCATCTTCTTCTACTTTTTCGTCGGTTTTTACTTTAAGGTGAGCATAACCCAGGTCCTTCATTTCAAATTTCACCCAGCTTCAGATGTTTTGCTTTCTCCAATTTCGAATCAAAACCGTCGATACTCTCCTGTAACTCCTCTTTTAACTTATCTTTGAACTTTTCACATGAGCTTTTAGATATGGGCTCAGAGCCGTGAGCTAGAATAGATGTGTTCCTAGCTGCTAATATATCCAAAAAACCTTTCTCCTTGATGGGGTCTTCAGGCAGATCTATATCGACCATACCTAGGATTTCCCAAACCTTCTTCAAACCAACAGAGAGCTGGGAATTTTTTCCTTTCCATCTCTTCAAGATCTTAACCTGCGAATCGGTGAAGTATTCCGGGCTTATATCTATATCTGCGTGGTGAAGACCGTGTTCGTCCCATAGTTTCCACTGGCCGAGCATCTCTAAACAGCGATAACATCGAGCTACGGCATCATCGTATTTTCCTTCGTCCATTCTTCTCAGTAAATTGGCAAAAAGATCAACGATGAGATATTCACCCAACCCGGCCTTAGATTTTTTCTCTTCAATGCAATTCTTCAAATGAGACAAGTTCATTCCGAATTTATCCTGTTGTTTAACGGCCAATATTTTTGCATCTACATCTTCGATGAAATCTATAGCTTCTTTATGCTTGAATATATCCCATTTAAAATAACCCTCAGAAAGAGTCGATATGAATTTTGCTTCCTCATGGATTCTTTTTTCGCTGGAATATTTGAGCACATCTTTGGAAACGTTGAGAGCCATTTCATAGGAATGTTTATCAAAATAGGTCCTCGCTTCAGCTATTAGGGAATCCGCTAATTGGCTCCATTGAGTAAATTCGCTCGGTACCGTTTATTACCCTGCCGTCCTCATCTCTGCTCCCAGTTATATATGTGAACGATCCGCACTTCTGAGCCACTCCGGCTAACGCTAATCCGGCCGACATAGGCTTCGTTCCGCTGGTGATGTTCAGAAATATATCGCCTTTATCGAAACCCTCTTCAGAAAGCTCATCGATCAATGTTAGAGATTTATCGTAGCATGTTTGAAGATCATCTGGATCGAATACACTTTCAAAGGTCATATCGAAATCGGATTCAAAATCATCTATTATGGACTCGGCTTTATCCTTCGACTCCTCGCTAGCTAAAAGGACGACTTTTGTTGGATTGTGATCTTTTATACTCTTTGATATCGGCCTTTGTATTCCAGTGCCCACTCCAACAGTACATATCAAAGCTCTTTTCATCATATCAACTCATAATTCCTAGCAATTTTTTTCCTAATTTCGTGGGATATACCCAACCATCTTTATATTTCAAAAGATCAAAGGAAGCTGCCCTGTAAATATCGTTATCAGTTAGCCCCTCAATTTTGCTTCTTTCTATTTTTGAGTCAGATCTCCAAACTTTTTTGAAACTTTCCAGGACTCTTTGAGGATAGGGCAGAACCGGCATGGATATAACTTCGAACTCAGTAGGTTCTGGAAACAATATCTCGTTAAAGGTCTTTTTGTTTTTTTCATAATAGCGGTTTAGGTCCGAAGCGTGAAAGAATTCGTCTATTTTGTCTTTATTCTGCTCCAACTTTTGATTCCACAACCCTATCTGCGGAGATACCACGTGGTATACGCCATCAACGGGATTAAATTGAGATAAAAAATGCAGACCAGAAGTCATCGTCTTTCGTCCCCCGGCTACATTTAGATATATTCTGTCGGCATCATGTTTCGACTTCTCTTCATAAATTGCTTCCATCGTTTTCTTCAGAAAGGTGAAATTATCTTCGTCGGTGGTTACATCTTTAAAGGGTAATTCTCTCCAATGAACGTGTATGTCCCAATCGGAGAGCTCCAACGCGGACACTACAAGCTCTCCCTGTTTCCAAACCTCTTCATCGTCGGTTACTAGCAAAACTACATCGCTTACGAATTCTTTCTTAACTTCTATCAGCCATTCGACCAACTCGGTCATCACAGGAGCACTCTTACCGATAGCTCCTATAATACTGCACTTAGTCATCTCTTTATCACCATCTTTACCCAACCTAGCTCTCCAGAGGGATCCTCTTCTTCCAGGAAAAATCTCCTAGTCTTGGGCCACGGGTTACTTAAATCTCCTTTTTGATATCCTTTACGTGCGTACATTTCCCTCAATTTTTTCTTTACTTTATCATCTTTAGCAGCTAGCTGAATCGTAGAGCTTAAACGCCCCATACCGAACCCGAGGTTGAGCACGGCAGAGTCCTCTTTCATGACCTCTTCACGAAATTTTTCCAGCTGGTCAATGACCAAACTGAACTGAAAACTGTTCTCACAGCTCTGAAGGTAATTCAAATCTCTCTCAATCCGTTCTAGTGAAACCATCGTAGTGGCCTCTATGAGTTTATCAATTATCTGTTCTTCAGAAAAACCTCCTAGGATACCTTTTATCTTTTTCTCCTCGCCCCATCTTTTTGCCATCCCGGCTAGCAACTCTTCATACAAAGTTATTTCAGTTTCAAACTTTTTACCTGGAGCGATAGCCATATGTAAAGTTTCCCAGTGTTTGGGCTCTAACTTATCATAATTCTTAGAGTACGTTTTCACAGGAAATACTATACCTGCGTCTTCCACTTTTTTGCTTTCCGAATCGGAGATCTGGAAACCTTTCATACAGTCCCTTGTCGGGTCGGTCTCGACGACTCTAA
>CAYXPD010000152.1:0-3720 GCA_964466995.1 uncultured Thermoplasmata archaeon
GATTATCAAAAAAATGATCCATCTCTTTATTTTTGGAAATTTTTCCTTCTAGGATCTTGATAGGGTTTCCATAATAACCCTCAGCATCTGATATCTCCAGTTCTAATTCTCTCCCTGCTAGATTTTCAATAGCTTCTTTGACTTTATCAAGGTTTTCCGTAGCATGACAATAAGCCTTGAATTCTATATAGTGAAATGTCACCAATCTACCTCCTTTTGAGTATCTCCACCGAGATTTTTTACAAGATAGATAACTTTACAGATACTTTCTACCACTGTTATCCAATTGTATGCTTCTTCCAAATTTTCACCTAGAGCAAACGTTCCGTGCCCCCTCACTATGGCTGCCGGATAATCCTGTAATACCGGAGGGATCCTTTTTTCAACCTCCTCTGAACCGATAGATTCCTTAACATCCAATACTGGAACTTTTTTTAAATGATACCTTCCTTCGTCATCGATAGGTACGATCTCATCTCTAACAATAGAAAGTGATATCGCATAGGGAGTATGAGCATGGATTACAGCTAATGCTGAAGTTTCTTGATATATAGCTCGGTGGACGCCTATTTCGGTAGAGGCTATTATCACCCCGCTATCGTCCTCTTCCACACCTGTTTCTACAATGTCTTCTTCTTTCAGATCGCCCATCATAGCTCCTCTTCTCTTTATATATAAGCGGTCGCCTCTTCTTACACTCATATTTCCGCTATGTGAAGAAAGGTTCAATCCTCTTTCTTCCAAGAATTTACCGTACTTTTGCATTTCATTCAATATGTCATCATCCATCTTTTTCTACTCCTTATCGCTCTTCTCTAGCACAATAAAAATGGCATTAGTAATAATTTTTTTGAGACTGCAAGGGAAAAGTGTTAAATCCAAATTATAGAATGCATGAAATTAGAGATGAATGTCATATACCATCCATATTTCAACAACTCTACCTATTCCTCTGATCCAGCTGCCGAAGAAGGAAGGATCAAATGTATTGTAGAGGAACTCAAAAAGATCCCGGAACTAAATTTTGTTAAACCAAAACCTGTTGACAAAAAAGAACTGAATGTTGTCCATGATGAGACCCATATCCAGAGTATAAAACAGAGAAGCAAGGAACTATATGAGATCTCTTGTCTTTCAGCCGGAGGTGCTCTTTCTGCTGGTAAATACGCTAGTGAAGGTATCCCATCTTTTGCTGTTATAAGACCTCCTGGCCATCATGCTTCACCTGGTTCTAACTGGGGTTTCTGCTATTTCAACAACATGGCTGTAGCGTTAGAAAATTTGAGAGCTAATGGTGAAGTAAAGAGCGCATTTATAATGGATTTCGATCTCCATGTAGGTGATGGTAATATCAACTGTTTAGATGACGGAGAAGATATCCGGATAGTCAATCCTACAGCTGAGAATAGGAGCGATTATATTGAAGAGATCGAAAAATGTTTAGAACAAGCGAATGAATATGATATACTCGGTGTGTCCGCAGGTTTCGATGAACATATAGAAGATTGGGGAGGAAAATTGAAAACCGAAGATTACAGAAAATTGGGAACTCTGCTTAGAAACCTTTCTAAAGAAAAATGCAATGGTAGAAGATTCGGTCTATTGGAAGGTGGGTATAATCATAAAGTTTTGGGAAAGAATGTTTCTGAGTTCGTTCAAGGCTTTTCAGATTGAATGTTTTCATAAAACGCCTTGAATATCAAGTCTCTCAAGCGTTGATTTTTTAGGGATCCCTCTTTTATCCCATCCCATCACTTCATAGTAATCGTCTAGCATCTTTTCCATATCAAAAACATTGTCTGCTGATGCACCCTCTTTCAATGGCTTAGAGAAGCGGTCCGGTAATCGATCGTTATCTCTATCAAAACCGGCTTTTACATTGAACAGTCGCTCCAGATTGTATATCCTTTCACCAACGGTGTGTAGATCACTAACAGTATATTCTATTCCTGTGGTGCTCCTCAGGAATCTTGAAAAGAAATTTTCATCTAGTGCAAAACTGGAAAATTTGCAGATGATCAACGAATCCAGGTAAGCGTTCCGTTCCTGGGATCTTTTGACTAACTGAGCTTTACCGTTTGCCTTGAATCTATCAAAGAGTTTTGGGACTCCAAATATCTCTTCACCTATCATATATCCTCTGAGATGGCATCCTCCTCGATTGGAAGTGGCGAAGGAAAGTGCCTGCCCAGCGGCTCCTCTAGGATCATAGGCGGGAAGTTCCATACCTTTTACGGTCATCGAAAAATTACAATCATATTTTTTGGCCAATCTTTTAGATCCCTCAGCTAATTCATCTCCCACTCCTTCTCTAAAGGCGATTTTATTCAAAGTTTCCTTCAAATCTCCTCCAAAACCATCTATCTTTGACCAAATCTCCTTCTCACCCATCTCCATCGCACATGCTAGAGTTCCACCGGTGGAGATAGTATCTAAACCAAGTTCATTGCATCGGTAGTTCAATTCCGTTGTCTTTTCAAGATCGAAGGTTCCGAGGTTCGATCCTAGAGCCCAAACGCTTTCGTATTCTGGACCCTTCCCTTTCTCTTTTTTAGTTTTAGTTTTCAATCCACATCTTATCGGACAAGCATAACATCCCTCGTGCTTTTCCACTATCTCTTCTTTCATCTTCTCTCCGGAGAGTTTATCAGCTTCCTCTTCATCAGCGGCTTCTCTAAAATTGTTTTTTGAAAACATACCCAGCCAAGCGAGAAGATTTACCAAGATCGGTGTGCCGAACTTTTTGAGGCCTCTAGAGGTCACTGGTGAAGACGAAATTTTTGAAATTGCCTTCTTAACGTGTTTTTGAAGAAGCTTTTTGTCAAAGATAGGCACTTCTTTATTTCCTTTTACAGATATCGATTTCAATCTTTTGCTTCCCATCACAGCGCCCATTCCTCCTCTACCAAAAACGCGGTAACCGTTTGTTACGAGAGAAGAGTATAGAACACAATTTTCGCCCGCAGGTCCGATGACAGCACTCTTGCCTTCTAACTTATCCAAACACTCGCCGGTCTCTGAGTCCCATAGATCAGTCTTTGTTATTCTTATATCATTTTCATCTATTTCCAATCGGACAGGTTCTTCGGTAACACCTTCAACTATCAAAGCGTCAAGCCCTGTTTTTTTGAATTCGCTACCGAATGAACCTCCAACGTTTGAATCTGCTATAGTACCGGTCAAAGGAGATTTAGAAGAGACCGAGAATCTACCAGAAGTTGGTACTGTAGTTCCGGTAAGAGGTCCTGCAGCGAAGACTAGAATGTTCTCTTTCAAAGGATCAATATCAGGATTTATTTCGTCTACCAACAATCTAAGACCTAAACCTCTGCCTCCTATGAAATTTTGGAGTATGTCCTCACCGATCTTTTCATAAGTGACTTCCCCTTTTGAAAGATCTACTCTAGCTAGCTTGTTCCACCAGCCGTTCATATACCTTACTAATTTATGCAACCTATAATTTTTTTGTCATAACATATCTAGGTCGATAGCTTCCCAGGTAAAATATTAAAATACCACCTCTTAACTCCAAGAACTATGGCATCGTTCCTTGACACACTGAAAAAAGCCGAAAAAAAGTGGAGAAAACGCTGGAAAGAAGCCGGTATCTTTAAGACAGATGAAGATTCAGAAAAACCCAAATACTATCTGTTGGAGATGTATCCATATCCTTCAGGTAACCTTCACATGGGTCACACTCGGAATTATTCCATCGGTGAT
>CAYXPD010000153.1:0-3686 GCA_964466995.1 uncultured Thermoplasmata archaeon
TCTATCTGCTTCTCTTTAATAGGTTGCTCTATTTATAATTTTATCCTCGGGAGAAGCTCATCCCGAGACTACACAGTGGAGGAAATACTTCAAATATTTATATTTGTTCCTCATATCTACTTTTGTTACTTGAAAAGATGTGAGAAATAATGACTCTAAACATAAGGAAGGCTAAGGAAGATGATTTAGATGAGATCGTAAATATGTGGTACAGCTTAGCATCTACTCATCAAGATATGATGAGAGGATATGAACTAGCGGAGGACTGTCGAGAAAAATGGAGAAGATTCGTTAAAGATGGGCTAAAGAAAGCTGGTATGTGTACTTTCGTTGCGGAAAAGCAAAGAAAAATCGTTGGATTTTTAAATGTAGTGATACGAGAGAGGATGTCTATTTTCGAGGACACTCATGTTGGTATGATATTGGATGTTTTTGTCAAAGAAGAAAGAAGAGGAGAAGGTGTTGGAACTCAACTCACAAACAGAGCTGAGAAATGGATCAAAGAAAAAGGGGTAAACATCGCGGTTCTCACAGTTTCTCCGGAAAACGAAAGGGCAGAAAAATTTTGGGAAGAAGCAGGTTATGAAACCTACCTTCTAAAGAAAAGAAAAAAGATATCTTAAAATCTAACTCCTGAAATGATCGTATCCTTCGCCCAGTTCTTTTTTTTCACCATCAATCAGGTAAAGGCCTTCTTCAATAATTTTTCCCACCACGATAGGATTTTCATCCTCAATATTAGAGATCTTTTCTGGAGGGATCGTAAAGACTAGTTCAAAATCTTCTCCTCCATACAGTGCCCACTTCATAGGGTCTATGTTGAGTTTTTTTCCTGTTTTTTTAGTTCTATCTGATATTGGCACCTTTTTTTTCTCGATTTCTGCCCCTAATTCACTTTCCTCACAGATATGTCTTACCTCGGAAGACAGCCCATCACTCACATCTATCATAGCATTGACATAAGGTGCTATTTTCCTAGCGGAATCTAGCCTACACTCAGGTTGAAGATAGTAATCAGTATATCCCTCTTTTCCAGCTCGGAGGAGTTCTAGTCCAGCCCAACTTTTTCCTAAGTCGCCGGAGACACATATTAGGTCCCCGATTTCAGCGTCACCTCTCATACACAGATTTTCCTTTTCAACTCTTCCGATAACGGCAACGTTTATAGTCAAAAGGTCCCCATGAGTAGTATCTCCCCCTATTATCTTCATATCATGCCTCTCTGAGGCCTCTTTCATACCATCAAACATATCTTCGGCAAAGTTAACTTCTATATCACTTGGGAAAGCTATCGAAACGAGTCCCCAGCTAGGCAAACCACCCATTGCGGCGATATCTGAGATATTCACTATTATCGACTTCCATCCTATTTCCCATGGTGTTTGCCAATCCAAGTTGAAATGGTCGCCCTCTACTAGCATATCAGTGGTCATGAGAGTGTAATCTTCCTCGTTTTCAATCACCGCACAATCGTCTCCGATCCCTTTGTAGATTTCTTCATCACTGGGGAACTTATTAGAGATCTCTTCTATTAAGCCAAATTCACCGATATCAGATAATCTCTTCATTTTTTCATCCTCTTGATATTATAGATCTTTTCTTCAAAATAACTTATCCTCTCAGAAATATCACCTTGACGGGTCACACTAGAGATAGCACATATCATGTCAAAATGACCAGCTAGTGTTTCTAGATCATCTCCCTCGATCCCTCCTATAGCTGCTGTTGGTACATCTACAGATTCAGCTATCATCTTTGCCTTTTCTATTCCGAGTTCAGGATCGGTATCTTCTTTAGTTGTTGTTTTAAAAATAGGTCCTATTGCTAAATAATCAGCTACAGTTTCAGCTTTTTTAGCTTGTTCGATCTTATGTGTCGAAACGCCGATCACTAAATTTTCAGATAATTTCCTAACTTCAGATGGAAGAAGATCATCTTTACCAAGATGCACTCCATCAGCATCGATAGCAAGGGCTAAATCTACCCTATCATTGACTATCAAAAGTGCTTTACCTTCGCATATCTTTTTGATTTTCTCTAATTCCACGTACTTTTCCCTATCATTTTTGCTTTTCTCACGGTATTGAATGATTTTCACGTTGTTTTCTACCGCTAATTGAACCTGCTCCACGATGGATACATCGACCTCACTATCTGTGATGTAGTAGTAATTTGCTTTATTCAACAAATTCTTTCTGTTCATAAATTGAAAACCTCAAGAGTGATTAAAAGCATTTCGTCTAGAAAAATTCACCCGACAATCTTTAACCTAGCGATCTTCTCGCCTTGAAGAGTTCGTCTTCTTCTACCGGCTCTATATTTTCTTCGTTGAATGTTACCCCAGGAGTCCCTTCTTTTACTTCTCCAATCACTTTACCATCTTCTAAGTGTAGGGAGTCAGGGACCGTTGCTAAGAGACAACCGGATGAGATAAGTCTTAACGGATCTATACTTAATTTTTTACATATCTCTTCAGTTATATCTTTCACCTCTGGTAGAGAATGTATGATAAATTCATTTTCTGATGCTAAAGCCATCTCGTAAAGACCTTGTAGTATTCCTCCCTCAGTAGGGTCGTGCATCGAACTTACCTTGTCTTTGATTTTAAGTGCTGACTCAACCACACTTATAGTTTCCCTCAAAGACTTTGCCTTTTGCAAAGTTTTGCTGCTCACACTTAGTTGCTTCAGTTCTTCCTCAAAGTCAGAAGCGAGAATCCAAGTCCCCTCTAGTCCGGCTTCGTCTATTTGAACTATCTTGTCTCCAGGTTCAGAACCTCTAGTATATATCGGCTTCTTCGTTGTTCCGATCAATGCGGTCGTTACCAGGGCATGGTCTATTTGATCTATCATCTCCGAATGCCCTCCTATTATCTCGATATCTAGTTTTTGAGAGGATTCATAGAGATCATCGATCACTCCTTGGATATCTTCTTTTGTTTGATCTGGAGGGAATTGGATAGTTAGAAGTCCCCATCTTGGAGATGCACCTGTGACAGCAATGTCATTAGCTGCAATATTTATAGCTAACCAACCTATATTGTCTATAGCTCCTGATATCGGATCTGAATGCATGACCAAAAACATATCTCCTATATCTACAACAGCAGCATCTTCACCGTAAGCTGGACCCATAACCACACTTTCGTCATCGATCTTTTTATCAAAAATCAAATCTCTCATCAGAGTTTTACCCAACTTCGCCATTTTATCACTTATATCGATATAGGGATGCCTTCCATCTCTTTTTCGATTCTTTCCGCCATCCAATCATCACCGCTACCCGAAAAAGAGAGGATAGCTTTTCGGTAGTTTTCAGCAACTCCTTCTTTATTACCTTTCTTTTCCTGCAATTTTGCTAGAGAAAAGTAAGATAATCCAAGTTTGTATGAAGCTCCGATCTTCTGGTAAGTGGATATAGATTTGTTGTAATGTTTTTCTGCTTCTTCTAGTTGGCCTGAAATACTGTAAGCATTTCCGAGCAAAGTGTGTGCTAATGATTTTCCCTTTTCATCATCTATTCTTTCTAGAAATTCTTTTGCTTTTTTCCCTGTTTGGATCGCTTCTTCCATCTTTCTTTTTTCTAGATAACATTCAGTCAACGAGATAAGAGCAGATCCCTTAAGATCTCGGTATCCAAATTTTTCAGAAGTATCTATAGCTTCTTTCAAGTACTCTTCTGCACTA
>CAYXPD010000154.1:0-3640 GCA_964466995.1 uncultured Thermoplasmata archaeon
TATGCCAAAAAAGCAGGAATAGAAAAGAAGACAGAAGGACCGAGTAGAGATTACACCAAGTTGAAGAAACTCGTGTATAGCGATGAAACCGAAGAGATATATGAGAGAATTATAGATGCGGACGAAAGAGATGTAAAAGAGGCTTGGTCAGATCATCTAATCGAAAAATCTAGATGCCCTGAGTGTGGTAAAGAATTGAAAGGAAAAGAATGTGACTGCGGGTTCGAAGTATGGGAAGATTAATATACTCGTATTTGTAAACGAAAGGTGAGATTACCAGGTGTTTACTATGAAAGTTCCAAACTCGTACTACCTCCAATGTTCTGCCTGCGGTGAAGAGACTCTGCATGAAATACTGAAGGGTGAGATGGGCACACAAGGAGAAGAGGTCACTATAGACGGCGTCGTTAAGTGTGAGGAATGCGGCACGACTAGACACAAGACTATCCGAGAAAAGAAGGCTATAGATGTTCCTATAGTAGTAAGCTGGAGGGACGAATCAAAAAAGGACAAGATCTCGCTCTATCCTGAAGAGTGGATACATAAAGGTGACGAATTGATTCTGGACGGAACTACGGTAAAAGTCACATCCATCGAAAAAGAAGATGGAAGGACCGATTCTGCTAAGGTAGAAGAGATCGAGAACTTGTGGGCTAAGAAGCACGAAAAAGTTAGAGTCAAGATTACAGTTCATAAAGGTAGAAGCAGCGCATCAAAAGTACAAGAAGTCGCTCCGACGGAGGAATTCTTTGTCAACGACAGGTTGGAGGTCGGTGGAGAAGAAGCCGTGATACACAAGATAATGACAGAGGACGAAGTGAAGAGAGACGGTAAGGCTATCGCTGAAGACATAAAGAGGATTTATGCTAAAAGGATCCGATGAGTTTTATTAGAAAATATTAAAATAACTACACTCTATACTTAGATATGGTCACGATCGAAGAACTGATGAAAGAGGTAAGAGAGTTCAGAGATGAGAGAGATTGGAAGAAATATCATACCCCAAAGAATCTAGCACTTTCTATATCCGTCGAGGCGGCAGAGCTTTTAGAACTTTTCCAATGGAAGGAGGATTCTTTGGAAAACGTAGATAAAGAAAGTTTGAAAGAAGAGGTAGCCGACATAATGATCTATCTACTGTCACTCTCTGAAGTCATCGATGTAGATCTGTCCAAAGCTGTTGAAGAAAAATTAGAGAAAAATAGGGAAAGATATCCTCCAGAAGAAGAACATTTTGATTGAGCAGTTCGAAAGTTTTTTATCTTGTGTGACCAGATACGATTACGATGCCTAAAGAGAAACAGAGATCTCTGCTCAACGAAAAGATCCACATCCCCGGAAGGAAGACCTATGAGGAGGTCTTCGATAAAAGGACTCTGCAGGAACTCTACAACCTTATGAAGGACGGTGTGATCGATTCTTTAGAAAATCCGATCTCAACCGGAAAAGAAGCGAAAGTCTTCAAAGGAAAAAGGAAAGACGGAACTCCAGTCGCTGTGAAGATAATGAGGATAAATACGGCTGTATTCAGAAAGTATAGGAAATACATAGAGGGGGATTACAGGTTTGAAGACCTTCCTGGAGGCACAAAGATGATATATGCCTGGACAAAAAAAGAATTTTCCAATCTGAAGAGGATGCATGAAGGGGGTATAAGAGTTCCCGAACCTTTTGCTTATTCCAAAAATATTTTGATAATGGAGTATCTACACCACGAGGGTCATCCCGCCCCGATGTTGAAAGATGTAGAACTAGACAAAAAATATATGGGTTATATAAGCGAACAGGTGCTAGACTATTTCGATATTCTTTATAACGAGCTCGAGATGGTTCATGGGGATCTGAGTGAATTCAATATATTGATCGCTGAAGGATATCCGTATATGATAGACGTTTCTCAGTCCTTATTGCTAGATCATCCAAAGGCAGGTGAATTACTAGAAAGGGATATAAACAACTTTGTTAGATACTTTAATAATAATGGAGTCAAGGTCAGTGTCGAAGAAGTAAAAGAAAAATTAGGAATCGAGGATTGATAATATGCCAAGTATCAAGATACCGAAAAACAGGATAGGAGTGTTGATAGGAAAGGACGGGGAGGTAAAAGAGATGATCGAAGAGGAGAGCGGTGCGAAGCTCGACATAGACTCTAACAGCGGCCAAGTGGACATAGATGTGAGAGAGGTCGATGATCCTATACTGTCACTGAAAGTCGAGGACGTGGTCAAGGCCATAGGTAGAGGATTCAACCCGGAAAAAGCGATAGAGATACTGAACGATAATATTGATTTGGATCTAATAGACATAAGAGATTGGGTTGGAAAGAATTCAAATGCGGTCAAAAGGATGAGAGGCCGCCTGATAGGAAGAGATGGTAGGACCAGAGAGTTGATCGAGGAATTGAGCGAGACTTATGTTTCTATTAAAGGTAACACGGTCGGTATAATAGGACAATCCTTCAAGATACAGATAGCGAGAAGAGCTATCGAGATGATCTTGGAGGGGAAGGAACACGCTACTGTTTACAAGTATTTGGAAGGAAAAAGAGAAGATATAAAGCTCATGGACTCCGGTTTTAGGATAGAAGAAAGGACTAAAAAATAATCGTCTATGAGAGTGTTAAAATTTACGTCTTTAGTCTCTTTTCACCGATACTTTCATTGAGCCCCTTCCAGAAAGTTTATCAACTAAAAGTGATTTATCGAAACGATGGGATGTCATGGCTTCGATAGCAGAAGAACTAGCGGATAAGCAGCAGGAAATCTCCGTTGGAGAGTTTTTTGAGAGGAACAAACATATCTTGGGTTTTGATTCTTTGACCAAATCTCTAGTTACCACTGTCAAGGAAGGCGTAGACAATTCTCTTGATGCCTGCGAGGAGGCTTCAATATTACCTGAGATAAAGGTGGAAATAGAAGAAGTGAGTGAAAAAGAATATAGAGTTGCGGTGGAAGATAACGGACCCGGTATTGTCAAGAGAAAGATACCTGAAGTTTTTGGTAAACTCCTTTATGGTTCCCGCTTCCATGAGATAAGCCAGAGCAGAGGGCAGCAGGGTATCGGAGTTTCGGCGGTCGTCATGTACGGTCAACTGACGACTGGTAGGGCTACAACAGTACGGTCCATGGTGGAGGAAAAAGACTACGCTACTAAGATGGATATAACATTGGATACGAAGAAAAACGAACCCGATGTACAGGATGAAGAGGTCGTATTGTGGGAAGGGAAAGAACACGGGACAAGGTTCGAGACCACGGTAAAGGGTCTTTTAAGGAGAGGAAAGCATTCCGTATTCGAGTATCTGAAGAATACGGCTATAGTCAATCCTCATGCTAGGATCGTTTACAAAAGAAACGGTGATGAGACCGTCTTCAAGAGAGCTACTGATCAGATGCCTGAAGAGACTGAGGCTGTACTTCCTCATCTTAAAGGTATAGAATTGGGAACACTTGCAAAGATGGCAAAAGACTCGGATAGAAGAACATTGAAATCATTTTTGAAACACGAATTCAGCAGGATAAGTTACAGCAAGGCGGAAGAGATATGTGAAAAAGCGGGGATAGAAGAGAAAACCAATCCTAGCGATCTTGAAGTGGAAAATTGTAAAAAAGTGTTGAATGCGGCGGAAGAAGTCAAATTG
>CAYXPD010000155.1:0-3627 GCA_964466995.1 uncultured Thermoplasmata archaeon
GTGGATGATCTACCACACGAGAAACACGACGTTCCTTTAGATTGGATCTTGACTCCTGAGAAAGTGGTGGAGACGAACACATCTTTGGAAAAGCCATCTGGGATTGAGTGGGACCTTTTAGAGGAAAAGGAATTAGAGGAAATGCCTATCCTCAAGAAGATAAAAAAGATTTGAGGGATGCGCACCTATCGTGGAGACGGTAGAGAAAGGAAAAGAAGAATCTACTGAGTGGGAGGATCCTAAAACGATAGCTGACGGTATTCGAGTCCCCAAAGCGTTTGCGGATAAGTTGATATTGAGAGCTGTAGAAGAGAGCGGAGGGACCGCGGTTTCAGTCACAGACGAGAACATCCTGCAGAGTTCTAAAGAACTCGGAGGGAAAGAAGGTGTATTCGCCTGTCCTGAATGCGCCGCTACCTTGGCTGGAGCTAAAAAACTACGTGAGGAAGGTGTCATTGAAAGGAACGAAGAGGTCCTTCTTTATAACACTGGTACCGGTCTAAAATACAACAACACTTACGCTGAAAATCTAGATATAGACATACCTGTGATAGAATCAGCTGAAGAGATAGATGTCAGGTGAGAACAAAGATCCTCATCGCAGGCTTTTAGACACTAGCTTTGGTGAAACTGCAGTCACGCACTTTTATAGATGGTATGAAAGTAGGAGTGTCCACTTCCCACCACTTAACCTGTTTGTGTTCCTCACCTACAGCTTCTATATTTTTGCACATTTCCAATAAGTTTCCCTTCAATCTTATATCTCTTACCGGTTTCTTGATCTCACCATCATCTATCAAAAACATAGCATCTCTAGGAACGGTAGAAAATTCTCCTTCGCTCATGTTAGTGAATCTAGTATACCAATTCGAAGTTAGATATATGGTCGGTCTAGTAGATGTGGATATCATCTCGTCCAAGCTGGAAGATCCTGGCGAGAACCGATAATTCGATGGCGAAGGTAGAAGAGTCCTTGGATTCTCTTCGGTATCTGTCATCCCCATCTGCCCCAACTCTGAATTCGAAGTGGTCTTCGGTTTTCTCCAAAACTTCAATTTCATCAGATTCTTAAATCTCCAGAATTTAGCCGTAGATGTGTTGTGTATCGGACCTTTGAATTCACCTTCATCTATGATGGATGTTCTTTCAGAGGATGTGCCTTCATCATCGAAAGGTCTGCTTTTCAAACCCTCTTCTATCAGAGGGTCATCGACAACCGTTAATTCCTCAGGACCGATCGTTTCTTTCTTTTTACCCTTTAAACAGCTCATCCCTGCGATCAGCATTATCGGATTGGCTCCGCTCAGGAGATTACCAAAAATGTTGGCTGCTACAGTAGGACTCATTATCAGATCATACTTTCCGGGATCGCCCTGATCCGCTTCAGAACAGCGTTTTGCCAATCGACCGGCTTTCTGCCCTGCTTTCTCAAATCTTCTTTCTATATCCAAAAGGTCTCTCGCCACAACTATCTCCTGTCCACTGCTCTCTTTGTCTTTGAAAGCCCGTATAGTCCCTCGACAAAAGGAAGACTTGTATTCTCCTCCATTATCATAACTTGTTAACAAGCCTACCTTACTAGATCCAGAATGAAGAACGCCGGAGACATCTTCAGCTCCGGCCTTTTCAGCAGAATCTATCGCATTTTTGATTATCTTTGGTGCCTCTTTATTAAAACCTTCTATCCTTCTATCGTACAGATCTATCGAAGGATATGAGTTGTGGGTGTTCTCGTCCATGCCCTGATATATCTTGATCTTCGGAAGTTCGTCCAGATGTCTGACCTGTTTTGGTACTCTCTCCTCTATCTCTTTTTCAGTGGGATCTTGCAGCGTCACCGTATCGACCTTGTTGCCGATAGAGAAACTCGGTTTCTTAGAGATCAATACATCCAAGTGATAACTCTTCCACTCTTTATTCACGTCTATTGAGGAATTCGAAAACCTGATCTGGTGTTTCTTCTCTTCTACCAATTTAGCGATGACCTCATCTGCACCCGCTTTGTCTGCGATATCTACTGCTTTCTTCAAAATCTCGCCGTTAAATCTTTTTTCCACCATCTGATCACCCCACATTAACATCTCTTATCCTCAAGTAAGGTCCGCCTGTTGAAACGCTGATCGGCTGCATCGGATCGCTCTTCCCGCAGAAGTTCATCCTGTAGTCGTAGTTGTCAGAGACTCCGTCTATACTCTGTAGAAGCGAAGGAGTGGTCATCTCTAAGGAAGGCCTCCTGACCATCTTTTCAGTAACTTCTCCTTGTTTTATAAGATAAGCTTCGAGTCCGACATACTTGCTGTGATACCGCCTATCGTCGATATTCCATTCAGTAAAACTTTCGATCAATACGCCTTCATCAACGTCCTCTACGAGTTCTTCCTTACTATATTCTCCCGGCTCGAAGAAGGTGTTGGACATCCTCGGTATGGGTTCCCTGCTATACCCTGCGGAGCGAGAAGCTCCATTTGACCTTGTATCGAATTCAGCGGCGAACTCCCGATTCAACAGAAGTTCATTCAGTTGACCGTTCTTTATCAAATATCGGGATCTCGCTTCCACGGCTTCATCGTCATATATGTAAAAGCCTGGACTACCCTCTATAGTTGGATCGTCTATTACAGAAACGCACTCGGAGCCTATCTCCACATCTTGTTCCTTTACACTTTCTTTGACGGAAGCTCCTTTATCCAATCCCAAAAGCTCCCTGTAAAAAGAGCCACCTGCCTGAGCCATCTCTCTGCCCATGATCCGATCGCCTTCGCTCGGATGACCGACGTTCTCGTGAGCCATTATGCCGGAGACCTCTGGGCCCACTATCACATCTACTGGTTCGTTAAATCCTACATTTTCTGCCTTCTTGACTGTCTCTACCAACTTTTCGCTCTCTCTGATCACTGTTTCTCTAACATTTTCTTCCTCGATCCATTCCCACCCTGAAGTGCCTCCTAGTCCAAGCATCCTTTGTTCCCTATCATCTTTAGATTTTGCGTTCAACAAAATATATAGGGAGATAAAAGACTCATCAGATTCTATCCTAGAACCGTCTGAATTGGCTATGTACTTTTCTGACGTGTTCGTATGAAAGAACAATATCCTATTCTTGATCTTGCTTCTGAAAGGGAGCTTTCCGGTTCCACAATCTTTGATATCTTTGTCCAATCCCTTGACAAATTCTCGTTTTTGCTCTTCACTAATATCTTCGAACGGCGTCTTCACTGGAACTTCCCAGCTATCTTCCACCGTCTTTTCATTCGATAGCTCGATCGGCCTTTCTCTTTCACTGAGTTCGGCCATCTTCACGATCGACTCTAGCCTGTCCTCCACTTCGTCTTTCTTCAATCTATCTACCGAACCGAATCCGATCCCTCCGTCTACCAATACTCTTATACCCATACCTCTACTCGGTTTCTCTTGGATGCCTAGGAATTTTCCGTTCCTAGAAAAATAATTTTCACTCACGGAATCGATAAATCTAGCCTCAACATAATCTGCTCCAATAGAACTTCCATAATCCACGGCATGATCCGCTAACGTTTTTCCGTCCATAGTCTTGACCTTTAAAAAGATAATTTTTACTGATTATTAATAAATTTTGTATGACCGTACAATAAAGACTAGTGACTTCCT
>CAYXPD010000156.1:0-3612 GCA_964466995.1 uncultured Thermoplasmata archaeon
CAATGATCTTCCAGTGCCTCTTCCTTTTTCTCCAATCCCTCTGTGCTTTCGGCTACGCTTCTATCCATATGTTTTTTCAACCATAAGAGACCGATTCCAAGTAAGAAGATAACAGAAGTAGAAAAGCTCTGCTGCAGAGAGATCATCCCCAATGCCGTTGTTCGGTCTAAAGTTATAGGGCCAAAGCCCAATGACGTTCTCTCCCATGCAAAATCCCCTTCTTCTACGGGCACATCTTTCCTCAGTGAAAAATAATGATTGAATAATCTTTCTGGAAGGCCACTAACTACAACGTAATATTCCTTGAAATCGTTTTCGACATCACTATCGTTGACAGGACTCATCTTGTACCCTTCATAATCTTCTCGCCGGATACCTTCCGGTCCGGTGTATGATATATTTGCATAGAGAGATATATCCTCTCCAGAAGCGTTAACTCTAGTAACGTTAACCTCCACGGTGAAGTTGAATTCAGTATTAGAATCCCCATAGATTGGCTCGATAGTACCATTTTGAAGGGCTCCAGGTCCAGAACTAAGTTGCCTAGACGGCTGGTCATAGATGATACCTGCATGGTAGGAACCCATGGTGAACGATAGAAGTATTATCGCCCCTATACCAACTACTAACAATTTTTTAAGATTATTTTCGTCGTACAGCTTATAAGTTATGAGGATGGCAAGAATCGGCAGTAAAATATTCATCAAACATGGATTGATAAAAATGAGCCAAATCGAAACCAAAAACACAGTAAGGATATAGATCGGAATAGAATAACGTGATCTCCTAACTTTTCTAGTCTTTTCGTTTATGGTACTAAATATAGATCTTTTTCCACTTTCTGCCATAACTCTGACCAGCTCATTAAACTATAAAATCAAAGCTTAATAATCTTTTGGCAATTCAATACCTTTAGACAATCCTTCTTCCAGATTTATAGACATCCTCAACAAGATTCACACCAAACCGATATGGAATATGCATATGATTGGGCACATCTAGTATCAAAAAATCTGCTTTGTTGCCTTCTTGTAGAATGCCTACATCATCTCTATCTAAAGCTCTAGCAGCGTTGAAAGTCGCTGCGGTCAATGCCTCACTTGGAGTCATCTTCATCTGGAGACAGGCTAAAGTGATGACTGACTGCATGCTTTCGGTCCAGCAATTTGGATTTAGATCGGTAGCGAGAGCTAGAGCCATTCCTTTCTCTAACATCTTTCTCGCAGGCGAGTACTCATCGTCCATCAACATGAAAGGCGTACCCGGGAGTAAAATCCCGATAGTTTCGCTTTCAGCCATCTTCTCTATATCTTTGTCGCTGGTTTTCACGAGGTGTTCCGCTGAAATGGCGTTGATTTCTGAAGCCATGGAGCTACACCCTATATTCTCTATTTCGTCGGCATGAACCCGAGGGTTTATACCGCTTTCTTTGGCAGCTTCAAGTAACTTTCTGCTTTCATCAGCAGAGAAAACGCCTTTTTCGCAGAAAACATCACAGTATTCTGCTAGATCTCTCTTTACTATTTCAGGTAAAACCTTTTGGATACAAAAATCAATATAATCTTCTGATTCATCGAACTCAGGTGGAAGAGAATGTGCTCCTAAGTAGGTAGGTATCAAGTCAACAGAATGTTCTTCATTCAGTTCATTTATCACTTCAAGCGATTTGATTTCATTTTCCTTATCCAATCCATAACCGCTCTTTACCTCTATTGTGGTTGTACCATTATTGAGCATCCTATCCAACCTGGGTATAGACTGCTCTTTGAGTTCTTCTTTAGATGCTTCTCTAGTCGCTCTAACGGTGCTGAGGATCCCACCGCCTTCTTCCAAGATCTCCATGTAACTCTTGCCTTCGATCTTCATCACTAGTTCATCTTCTCTAGAACCAGCAAATACTAGATGAGTGTGAGGATCGACGAAACCAGGGATCACTGTCTTACCAGAAGCATCGATCTCCTTCTTACCTTCGTAGCTACTCTCGATCTCATCTGTTGTTCCAACAGCAACGATCTCATCGCCAGTTACAGCTAAACCACCATCCTCGATTTTACCCGTCTCTCTCATCTCTTCCCCCTTTCTTGGTCTATCTGGTCCCTGAAGAGTATGTAGCTCAGCTATTTTTTTAACTAAAAGATCTACTTCTGTCATATCATCACACCTAATATACCTAAACTTCTCAATAAAAAATACGCGAATACGATAAAACCTATAATTATCGCTATAGTCGCCCATATCTGACCTATAGTGAGCAGAATATACAGTTTTGCTTTTTTCTCAGAAGTGTCGAAATATTTTTCTATCAATTCTTTCAGCCTACCACCGGCTGTTCAAGATTCTTCTTCCATCATCGATTTTATCTTCTTTCTACGGAAGAAATCTTCTCTCTCTCTTTCTTCCAACTGTCTCTCAATGTATTTTATAGTTGCTTCAAGCTTGGGTATGTAATTATACTCTAAAGCATTCACCCTTCGTTTCGCTTTCTCTATCTCCTCTGATAATCTGTTCAATTTGCCCTCGACTTCTGCCAATTCAAGTGCTATTTGCAATGCTTCTCTAAAACTTTCCACGGCTTCATCCAATCTAACGGAAGTTTCAGTATATCCATAAAACTTTTCTTCTGGAACATCTAGTTCCAACTTAGGGACCTCGACGCCCATTATATTGTCCGAATCGATATTTATACCGTCCATCCTCTTAGCTCCGTCTGCTATCGATTCTATATCTCCACTACCCATCACCATCTGGGCTTCGATAAGACTTTCAAAACTCTCTTCAAGAGACTCCTCCAACTCATCTCTAAGTTCCCTTCTTTTGTCAACTATTTTGAAGAATTCATTAATCAAAGCGTCTTTTTTCTCGCTGAGAAGATCATGGCCGTTTTCAGCTAGGACCTTCCTCTTCCTTATCCGAAGGAGTTCCATCCGAGTCGGTTTGACGTCCTCAAGTCTATCAGCCATCGTTCTAGATGAGGATGGAAAGATGTATTATATATTTTCGCCTTGTTTCTTTTTCTATTGAATCAAGGACATCTCTACCCGGATACCCATATAATCTTCCAATTTTTCAAGGACTTCTTTAGTTTCTGGAACTATATCTTTATCCTTCAATTCTTCAGCTATGTCCTCTGGTCTGATGAATCGTGCTTTTTCGAATTCAATAGGAGACAATTCTATCTCTTCTGGATCTACTTCTACTTTGTACAACTTCACGTTCTCTTTTTCTTCCTTAATCTCTTTAGTAAAGGAACCTATCTCCTCGTAATCACCAACGAGACCTATCTCTTCTTCCATCTCTTTTTCTAAGGCTTCGTCGTAACTGAAACCGGAGGTAACATGTCCTCCGAGTACAACACTCCAATGAACTGGATAAAATCTTTTGTCTTCACTTCTTTGGGTCATCAATAGTTTTCCCTCAGGATTGAATACAAAAAACATGACGCTTCTATGTCTTAATCCCTTATCATGTGCTTCTTTTCTAGTTTTAACATCTATTATCTCATCATCTTCATCGACGATGTCGAGTTTCTCGCTCATAACTATACCAAGCAGAAGGACATATGAAAAATTTGTTTGTATCATAATGCAAATGTTTAAGTAATTCATTTTTATC
>CAYXPD010000157.1:0-3611 GCA_964466995.1 uncultured Thermoplasmata archaeon
CGTCGAATTCGACCTCGGTTTTATAGATCGGAAAATATTTGCTGATCTGGTCTCTGATGAAATCTATTTCATCTTTGTAATCTCCTGGTCGACTCGCCATAGTATTCAAATTAGGCGAGGGTTGTTAATAAGTATTTTGAAAAAATTTTGAAAGTGCAATCAAAAGTCGTTTAATTTTTTTTCTTTCCAAGAACCTCCTTCCCCTATATGGATAACTTCCCATCCTTCTTCTTCAAGTTCCTCCGATATAAATCTTCGATGACATTTCATAGGATTGCTCTCTAAACACAATATGACCGTCTTTTTTTCTTTAGCTAATTCTTTCAACTGCTCGAAGTCTTCACGCCACCCTTCCTCTTTCATTATCTCCTCGTAGTCCTTATCTCTTAAACCGCCTAATTGAGATAGATGCCGATATTTGATACTAGCCTTGAACAGTTCATCTTTCAGGTTCTTCTTATCGAATTCACTTCTCTTTGAGGAGGGATATGACCTCACGTCTACGACTCGTTTCACCCCGTATTCATCTAAGAGTTTGAGGAACTCGTCAAATTCCTTTCCCTCATATCCGATTGTATAAACTTTATTCACATTACTTAATCAAATAAACAACATAAAAAATTTTTCTTCATTACAGCCGAAAATTCGGATCATAGACGAAATCATTAAATATGAAGTTCTATATACGATTGTACACACAAAAAACATCTAATAGATGTCTAATGTACACAGAAATGGAGGAAAATTGTGTCTGATAACGAAAGAATAAATGTTAGGCTTCCGAAAAGTTTCCTAGATAGGATCGATTTTTTAGTTGAGATGGACGATTTTCCCTCCAGATCTGAGGCCATCAGGACCGCCGTTAGGGACATGCTTTATTATAGAGTAGACCTAGTGGCTGAAAAAGTTGAAAAGATGGCTGAACAGGAGCAAAAGATGGCGAAAGCCAAAGCTGTTAGAGAAGAGTATCTTAAAAAATAATGGGATGGATGCACTCGATCTGCTAGCCTCGAGCCCTCACGGGCTCACTTTTTCTTTTTTTAGACCCCCATGGCCAATCTGAGAGTATTCCTAACTGCCGGAGAAGCTCCGAGAATTATTATAACTAGCTTCAGTATGGACCTTATATTACTGTTGCTAGTAAAATCTTCCTCAAGTAAAATATCTAGAACGTATATTATGACCAATATCAAAACGATCTTGACCGCGAATATCACTAAAGGACCTGTTTGTTCTATCAAAAATCCTGGAAGGACGTGTTTCTCAGCGTACCCGTAAGCGGTTATGCCCCGATATGTTGAGGAGGCATCGAAAAGATGTGCCCAACATATAAGAACATTCAAAGGATTGCTTAGGATACTAAAAGCATCATTTTTTGAACTCCATATCGAGAAACGCTCAGGTATCCAAAAGAGCCCCAATAATAAAACGGTTAATATAGTTCCTGACACGGGTATGATGATCGCTTCCCAAGGATTAGTTCCTTCCTGATAGAACATGAAGTACACATTATAAGAAAGGGATATAGAAAGCATAACTGTCCCATATGTGAAGATAATATACTTCCCATCCAAATCGATGTATTTTATAGCGATCAAAAAAGACAGAATTGATGAAATTAGTATCACTAAGAGAAATGAGACTATGAATGGATCCAAGTAGTTCCAAAAAAGTAAGTAGAAAAAGGGTAGAGGAGCAAGTACCAACAATCTGATATACTTCGATCTACCTGGCTTCCACTCTATTCTAGATATATATGTGCCCAGTAATATCAGAAGGATAGCTAAAAATCCGAGGAGGAAATAGATCATCGGTGTTATCATCAGTTTGTCAAAAGGTGGATTAAATAGGCCAGCGTCCTCTAAACTTCTTAAAGACCCGCCTAGCGTTATCCAATATAGAAGTATCACCCATGAAAAAGGAGATCGAACGAATGTTTTATCTATATCGATCTCGAAGTGTTTTATAAGTTCGATAATACCGAAAAATGAGATCACCAATATGATCCCGTATGTGATCGTATTTACTAAATTGTATCCGGCCGAAATACCGTTAACTTGTTCCCCTTCCGCATCTGCAACGATAGGACCCCAGAAATATTTCCATAAAAAGGAATCCCAAAATATGTTACGAGCTAATAATGAACCTACAGCCAGAATTATCAATGGAACGAATATTATCGATATCCAAACAACTAATTTTCTATTTTTGTAAACCTTTTTTATTTTTCCTTTCATTCTACTGTCACGCTCTTGGCGAGATTTCTAGGTTTATCGATATCTCTGTCCAATCTATATGCGGTATAATATGAGATTAGCTGTAGAACCACATTAACTAGAAGAGGTGAAAAAAGCGGAGGTACTTCAGGTATGAAATAAGCATCTTCAGCCAGTTTTTCAAGTTCTTTATCTTTATCTCCTACAACTATCAGTGGGCTGTCTCTAGCGGCGATCTCTCCTATATTCCCCAACATCTTTTCAAAGGTCTCATCTTTGACGGCGATAGCTATAACGGGCGTATCTTTCGTCAACAGCGCAAAAGGACCGTGCTTCAGTTCACCTGCGGGGTAACCGGCGGCGTGGATATATGCTATCTCTTTTAGTTTTAGAGCTCCTTCCAACGCTACTGGATAGTTTATATTTCTGCCTACAAAAAAGATGTCATCAGCTTTTGATAGTCTTTTAGTGATCTTTCTAATTTTTTCTTTATCATTGAGTATGCTTTCTACTTTTCTCGGAAGTCTTCTCAGCTCATCTCTATACTTGTCTGCTTGGTCTTTACTCAATACACCTCTTTCAAGCCCCATCTCGATAGCGAGAAGATAAAGCATGATTACTTGAGTAGTGAACGTTTTTGTGGCTGCAACACCTATCTCTGGACCTGCCTGAGTGTACATAACTTCATCTACTTCTCTGGTTATAGAACTGTCCAGAACATTCGTTATCGCTAAAGTATCGTTCCCCCTTTGGTTTGCCTCTCTTGCAGCCGCTATAGTGTCTAGTGTCTCTCCACTTTGGCTCAATAAGATGGTCAAAGGATAACTATCAGAGGGTGATGAATGCCTGTATTCAGAAGAAAATTCGAGATTGCATGGTATGTTAGCGATCTTCTCAAAGATATATTTACCAACGAATCCCGCATGTGCCGATGTACCACATGCTATGAACTGAACCGCATTCAGGTTATATTTGGATAGATCCAATTCATCGAAATCCGTAAGTCTTCCCAATATAGATTCGTGAATAGCTTTAGGCTGTTCAAATATCTCCTTGAGCATGAAATGCTCGTAGCCGCCTTTTTCCGCATCTTCAAGGTCCCAATCGATCTTCTTCGTCTCTCTTTCTATTGATTCGTTATCCTCATCCCATATATCCACTTCTTCTTCTCTTACCCTAGCGATATCGCCATCTTGGAGATATTTTACATTTTTAGTATATTCAAGTAGAGCAGGTGCGTCTGATGCTACAAGATTTTCTTGATTTCCGATTCCAACTACCATCGGGCTTTGATTTCTAGTGACTAAAAGTTCGTTGGAATCCTTTTGTAGTGCCAATACAGCATATGACCCTTTTATTTTGTTGATGGTTTTCCTGAAAGCTTCTAAAAAATCT
>CAYXPD010000158.1:0-3592 GCA_964466995.1 uncultured Thermoplasmata archaeon
TTCAAATAAAGATTCTATCTGACTATTCAACTGTTGAACTCGCTGATAGAGATATTCTGGAACTTCATATTTTTCTACCATATCTAAAGAGAAGTTTAGATACTTTTTAACACTGCCCTCATGGATGGTAAGAGTGAGATTTCCACCACATCTGCATTCCCCACTCAATGGTATCCTCCTGTACTTGGTGTTGCAGTTAGTGCATCTAATCTCTTGAACACCGAATTTGTTTAGATTGCCTATCAAATCAGGAATGAAATGATCATTGATAACTCTACTCACAACATCTTTAGTATCGACAGCCCTGATCATATCTGCAACTTTTATCTGAGAGTTCATCTTCTCAGTCATCTTTCCCAAACGGGTGTATCTACTCATAGTAGGTCCTTCGTCCAATTTAGAGGTCTCATGTGTATATCCAAGACCTTCATACTGGGATTCTTTATCCAATCTATCTTCTACGGTCTCGATCATATTCGCAACTTCATTCGGTTTTGGATAGTCAAATGTTCTTTCATAAAATTCTAAAGGATACTCCCAAGCTGTATCAACATTATGAGCTTCGCTGTCTATCTCCATAGGATCTATCTTAGTAGTCAAAACAAGAGGGGCATCCATGAGACCTCCTCTTTTTTCCGGTAAAAAATCTTCAGAGAAGTTGATCAAACCGTCGAGAAGAAGCATGATGCAATCCTCATCACCGTCACAATTATTAGTAATGATGTTGTCGCCCGTAACAAAATTATGAGTATCTTTCACTTCTATGTCGTACATGAATTCTTCATCAGATTTTTTTATCTCTTTTGTTTTTATCTTTTCTCTAACAAGCTCTCCCCCAATTTCTACTCTCGGATGTCTTTCCAAAGAATAATCCTTCTCTAGTTCCCGCTGTTTTCTTTCTAGAGCGAAACCTATTTTTTTTCCAAAAGAGACTGCATGAGAGGATCTAATATGTAACTTGTTAGAAAGAAAAGTTCTTCCATCATGATACTCTTCACCGTATTTTTCGAGTAAAACGCCTCCGGGCTCTCTTTCACTTTGGCTATAACGAGTGTAAATACCAAATCTTTTGAGTAAAAAATCTATATCGTCAAGCAACTTCCGCGATGCACTCGTCGCCTGAACATGAAGACATCCTCTCTCAACTGAACCATCTCCAGCAAGATAAGCTGCTATCAAATCGGATATCTTTTCATTTGGAAGAGATTTCACAAAGTTAGGAACTCTTTTTTCTTTAGCATCAGAGCCCATCTCCAATTCTTGGAAAAATTCGTAAACCAATCTGGAACTTATCGTTAAAACATTCTCCCCCTCAGAAGGCTCGATTTTGAAAACTTTCCTTATCGTATCTCTGATATTTTTTTTCATCTCCTTTTCTGCAAATGCAAAACAAACTTGATAGAATTGTTTTCCTTCTTTCTCGGATTTTATAGCATAACCTTCAGATAGATAAAACCCGAGTAATTTCATAAAGTCGGAATCAATGTTTATCCAAAAAGGTATCTCCACAGTGTCTCTTTTAGCTGCGAGGACAGCAGTATCAGGAATCGAGGTTTCAATGTCACCCATCTCCGTGAGCTTCTTGTATAGTTTTAGAGGTACACTTTCTCGATACCTATAATTTTCGAGGATTTTTTTCTGTATATCTAAACTTTCAGAAGCTTTAACTAATCCTCCAAGTCCTTCTATAGCTTTATCAACTTTTTCATTTACACCCCTGATCATGATATTTTCAGAATCGGACAAAAATTCATCTAATCTTATACGATCTCTGTCCTTTGTTTTTGAATCGATCTCTAAAGGTGTTAAAAGTTGATCCCCCTGCTCTAGTTCTCTAGCTTTCTTTACCCCATCGGCGGTCTTCATCCTGTGGTCAGGAAACACTTCTAGTTTTCTACCGGCCTGAGTTTCGAACTCTATTTTAAACTTTGGTGCAGGAGTTCTTATCACTTTAGAAGCTTTCGAAGATTTCATCTTTTCTTCAACTGCGGTCAACACCTCTTTATCTATTTCCTTTCCCGTGGTGCCTATCCCATCCATTTCTTCTTCGTGATCGGCTGTATTGTAAAGTTCTTCAAGTTCAATAGTTGAGCCGTCAACCATTTTCAGCTCAACATCACCAGGGAGACAATTACGCCTTTTAGCTGCATGGAAATGAGGATGAGCATACCCGGCTCTACCATCGTGAAACCCGATTATTCTACCAAGAACACCTCCCGACGTGTGTGGAGCTAGACCAACCACGAGTTCACCAATTAGGTCTTCTCTATTTTCAGCTTCGTAATAACTTTCAAGACCGTAATATTTTTCCAAAACATCGTCTACAAAATTTGAAACTTTTACCATATAGTTCCCGGCTTCTTTAGCTATCACCATATCTTGAGGTTTCATTTCGAGTATCTGATCTTTTTCTTCGAGTTTTCTACCGTTGATATCTTCTTCGTAACCTAGATTCCTGGCTTGCTGCACAGTCAATCCGATCTCTTCCGGTTTGAAGTGGGTAAGAGGGAGATCAGTCATGTCATAACGAGATGTGCCATCTTTGAAAACGAAGATATCATGTTTTGCTCTCAAAATTGCTTTTTCAAGTGCTTCAGGTGTTTTAGTCTCTGTAATAAGACCTTTCACACCCTTGATCTTCCTTATATTTCCACCCTCTCCAAGAGTGTTTAGAGCCTGCCTGTATAAACTTTTCATGGGAATCTTCTGTTCTTTTGGCTCATCAATGATCTCACATCTACCACCACATGAACATCTGACTTGAGGACTACCCTTTCCACATTCTTGACACCTTCTAGCACTTATGTCAACTTCTATTATATTTTCCTCTACAGCCTTCTTTATGAGACGCTCTGACCCACCTGCCTCACCTAAAGGAAATAGCCCGTGGACAGGAGGACTCATCTTCCTTTCCTTGGCTTTTTCCGGTCTTGCCATCCTAGAACCTATATTCGTCGGGCCTTTGCTCCTGACTGGAACACCAGCCAGTTCTGAGATAAAATCTAAGGGATCATCCTTTTCAGATTCATTTATCTTGGTAAGGCTTTCTTCATCAAGTCCTAGAGAAAATAAAATCGGTTTAAAGGTTGGAATGATCATAGAATCTTCAATTTCATGAGGTATACCAATGAATTCTAATATCTTTTTCATATCTGATTCATCCGGAAGTATCAATTTTCCTTCATCTATTTCTCCTTCCTCAGAGATCCAATCTCTCAATTTTCTGATATCATCGATCTCTACATAATCCCAAAAATAAGTGAACTTTGGATGGAGAGGATAATCCTTTTCACTCGATAATTCTACTGCTTTTTCGGGAGTTATCTCTTCTTCCTCAAAATTCCCCTCGATCTCCTGTACCCACCATTCATGACAGTATGCACCAGGAACTAAAGGATGGTTGTTCTCAATAAATTCACCAAAGGGTACCAGCACCTCACCTAAATCTATTATCTCTTCTACTTCATCCTGTAGTGTTTTAGCTTTTTCAGGTGAATCTATTCTTTTTACACTCCCATCTTTAAACAGAACAGTAGGACCTTCGATAGAGTCGCAGGGAGTTACCGCTCCAGCTTTTCCTGGCCGCTCAGTC
>CAYXPD010000159.1:0-3565 GCA_964466995.1 uncultured Thermoplasmata archaeon
TCTATTTTTTCAGCGGTCTTTTTTGGTCTTCCTAACAGAGCGTCTTCCGCTGGGATACCGTACTCATCTTCATATTTTTTTATCCATTTCTCTACATCGATACCTCCTTCGTGATTAATACCGATAGATATAACTGAGTTAGGATAGAAGAACTCTATCGTCTCTTTTTCTTTGTCTAGATTAGGAGGGTCAAATTCTGGGAGGCCATCTTTTTCCTCTCTTCCTGGAGCGTGGATCAATACTACGCCGTGAGGATGAACGCCTTTCATCAGGGCTAGAGGATTCCCACCCTGTGGATGGACTATACAAGCTTGTCCTTCAACTATGATGACATCATGATCTCCATCTGTCGAAGCTTCCCACACCACGTGTTCCGTCTCACCGCTGAGGAAGTCACCTCTAATACCGTCAAGAGGAAATCCGTATTTTGCCCCTTGTATCATCCCGGTCTGGCCGGTGGCAACGAATGCAGGATTGTAGCCTCTGTCCTCTAATTCCTTGTACAATTCTATACAGAAAGTCCTCTTTCCTATAGCGCAGTCTGTACCTGAAACTAGTATTCGAGGAGGGTCATCGATATCTCTAAGTTTTCCTGTGAAAAAGTGAGGATTTTCAGGTTCTTTCCGAACATCCCATATTTCGACACCATGTTCCTCCGCTTTCTTTTTGAATTCTTGGTTCTCTGAGATGTGATCGTGACAACCATGGACTAAATTCATCCCGTTTTCCATCGCATTCAAAAATATATCTTTATAATCATAAGGGAAGGCGCCTCCATCTCTAGCTATACCATTAATGAATGCTTTCGGTTTTGTTTCTAGTTTTTTCAATGCTTCAGTCAAGTCATCGTATATAGGAATCTTCTCTTCCACATCTTCAAGGACTTCACTCACATAATCTTCTTTTCTTGTGCTGTCTATTACTCCAATGATATCATATTTTTCTGAAAATCTAACTAGGCCGTTAGCTGTTTTACCGTCGATCCTTCCAAATTCTCCCTCTGCGAATATTAAGGCGGGTATCTTTTCTTCAACTCCGAACATTTTTCTCACCTGATGTTAATACTACGACATGAATATCTGGATCATCTTTTTTCTCATCTACAAATTTTTCTAAAGCTCCTAAAGCTGAAGCGGAAGCTGGCAAGCAGTCTATACCTTCTTTTTCTAGCAGAAGTTCCTTATAATGTACGAGTTCTTCGTCATCCAAACCAACAGCAAGGCCTTCCGTATCGTAGATAGCGTTGATAGCTTCTTGACCATCTAGAGAATTCCAATTTAAGAGAGGCTCGTTCACCTCTGATTCTGTAATATCTTCTGGGGAAAGTTGTAACATCTCTCGCTTCCCCTGGCGGATGGTTTCAACTATCGCGTTATTACCCAAACTAGAGGCTCCTAGCATGTTGGGTATGTGTTCTGCTCGGTCTTTTCTCCATAGCAGCCTAAAACCTAGATGAAGACCCGCAAGAGTCGTTCCATTCCCAACAGCGACAGAAACTGTCCTCGGCGGCTTCCCTAGTTCTTCCTGGATCTCTTCTGCTACGTCTACATAAGCGACCAATGAGATCGGTGTGTTTTTACCTCCGGGATTCGCATCGTACCAGTCGTTCTTTTTTGCGTTCTCTCTGCTAGCTTCTACTGCTTCCTCGTAACCACCATCTACTCTGTGTATCTCTGCTCCATATCTTTTAATGGTCTCAACCAAATCGCCAGTATATTTTTTTGGTATATATATGTGGCAATCCAACTTGGACTTATTTGCAACGAAGCTCATCGCTACACCATAATTACCGCAGGAGCCTACAGTTATCGTATTATAGTCTCTGATTATGGCGTCATCTACGTGTTGAATTGCCAACCTATCTTTATGGGTGCCGGTTGGATTTTCACCTTCGAGTTTTAGGTAGAGATTGTCAATCCCGAAATATTCTTCCAAATCTTCTGCTTCTACCAATGTAGTGTTACCTATGCCGTAGGTCATCGACTCACCATATCTTTAGCTATTGGATAAAAAAGTTTCTGTTATGATAAAGAAAAATAAAATAGAAAAGGGTTCATCTCTTCACTTGTATTCTTGACAGCTATCGCAGTACCATCTGTCGTATTCATCCATGTAACGCATCTGGTCACCGCAGTCTGGACATGCATTTTTCTGTTGTTCTTCTGAGGGTGCCGATGTTTCTTCCTCTATTGATTTGTATTCCTGGCAATTATCACAGTACCATCGATCATATTCATCAATGTACCTCATCTGTCCGCCACAGCCTGGACATTGTTTTGATTTCTGTTGTGGTTGCTGCTGTGGCTGTGAAGGTTTTTGGAACTGTTGTTGGGGCTTTTGTTGCTGTGACTGTTGCCATTGCTGTTGCTGTGTATGTGGCTGTGTGTTCTCTTTAAAGTATGCTTTTACATTATCTTTGAAGAGTAGTATCAGTATTATTATGCTAATTATTGTTCCAATAGGGAATCCTAGTAATCCTATTACTGCAAATATTATAGCTACCATTCTCGCCCAATTTTGTCCGGTCCAAAGTCCAATAGCTATCACAAGGTAGAGTACACCTAATATGGCTGGTACGGCAAAACATATTGCGCCGAGCGCCGGTAAAAAATCTAAACCAACAATACCAAAAAAAGCTCCCATACCAATCCACATTACCCCTGCTAAAATGTAAAGTATAGCAAGAATAGTTATAGATGTAGGTCTTTCTTTTTTACCTCCTGTATTAGAAGGCGATGGTTGTCCATATTCCATTTTATACACCAATCATAGTTTACTCTTTTTTCAGAACTATGAATTGTTTCTTGATATATATATGTTTTTAAATACATCGATCATCTCATCGTAGAGCTCAGAAAAACCTATAGACAATTCGAACTTTTCAAATCTAATTATAGTGGAAGTCGAAACTTTTTAAACCAAAGTTTCGACATCCACTGCTAGTCAAAGACCCTCCTATATGAACAAAATTCATTTTGTGACTAAGAGGAATTATCTAATTCCTCGTGAGTACAAAAAGTCGGGTCATTGACTATAATTGTAAGATGGAGAAAAGATTTCAAAAAAATATAAAGGAATGTTTTTTGTTTGTATTTCTGTAAAATATTGCAAACACTACCATCGCTCGTATTATTCAGGTGTATCTGTATATAGTATTCTTTCTGTTACTGCTACAGTATGTATTTATTTAAAGTAGGCCTTCACTTCGTCTTTGAATAAGTATATCAGGATTATTATGCTTATTATCGTACCAATCGGGAAATTGAATAGACCTAGTATCGCCAAAATTATCGCAATGATCCTTGCCCAATTTTGTCCGGTCCAAAGCCCATACGCGGTACCAAAGTATAGTAGGCCAATCACAATTATTGGCGCCCAGCATAATAAACCTATCTCTGGAAGGAAAGCTGTTAAAATTGCACCTAAGATTACTGGGGCACTCAACATTATTAACCCGTTTAAAACATATAGGACTGCCAAAATGGTAATGCCAGTCGGTCGTTCTTTTGGTTTTGGATTTGGTTGAGGTTGTGTATTTTCCATTCTTATACCCGTTCCTTAAACT
>CAYXPD010000160.1:0-3561 GCA_964466995.1 uncultured Thermoplasmata archaeon
AGGCCCATATGATTGACCGCTACACCACCGGGCTATAGTGTGAAGTGCGGTGGAAGAAGGAATTTTTAATTCCTACGAACCACCGGGCTTATACGATGTGGGGATGTAGATTTGAAATACTCCGCTCCAAAAAGAATTAAATAAAATATATAACTGTTTTCACCAAACCACTGAAAAAATAAAGAGAGTCAGTATAAATTGAAATGAAAATGTCACTATCAAGGTTAAAGGAACGATACTAGCTATCGTTTCGGATACGGCATTTACCCTACTCGTATTTAGGGGTCCCATCAACTCCATATCGGTCAATGTACTGGTCTTGACACCTACTTCTACTGATTCCAAATCTTCGATCGCCTCTTCTAAAAGTTCCCTGATATCCTCGATCAATCTTTCAGGAGATATCTTCGCTCCGAGCGGTTGATGGCTATGCAACAGGGTGTTGACTTCGTGTGTATCAGTGGTATGGATCTCTGAAATATCGACTAGATCTTCTATACCATCCTGTATTTTTCCCCTGAGTCCTTTTCTCATGTTATTGGCATCGATCAGAACCTGGGCACTTCTCTGCCCATTAACTTCGAAAACTGCAACCTTTATCCCTTCTTGAGCAATACCTGTTTTTTCATAATTACTTCGGGAAGAGGTTCCCATCTTGAACTGGTCTATTTTTTCTCCCATAACTTTTTTGAAGACATCACTCGAGAGATCTATGATCTTCTTGGTCCTCTGTGTAGGATAAAAAATACTACTGACTCTTCTCTCACCAGAGTTGTGTGAGTCTACAACACCGACTTCAGAGAAACCGTGGGTCTCTCCGATTTGAGATATTATTTTTCCGACAGAAGCGTGGACGTCCTCAGCAGTCTTTGGATAGAAGGAAAGATTGGTGAAAACGTTGTCTCCAAAACGCTGTGCTCCGACTATCCCGTTCTCATCTTTTCTGATGAATTTACTCGCTCTTTTAGAGTAATCTAAATTTTTCAAATCCGCTTTTATGGCGTCTGTCAATTTTTTACAATCCTCTTCCCTAACAGGATTTATGGTATGGGTTGAAGGGGCATGATAAGTAAATACATTTTTATGATGATCTTTTAACCCCTCGGACAGTATATTGGTTAATCTAGACCCTCCAACGCCCTTTAATGGTCCAGGATGAAGTCCTGGTATCACGAATAGAGCTTTGTATTTTTTATCTTCTTCAGTCCTGAATGAATATATCGTGTACTCGATATCGCCCACGATCGAATTATTTCCAAAAAATTCTTCCAATTCCTTTTTTCCCTCTTCATCTCCAAGGATAGTTTTGATGACTATATTTACAACTTTGAAAGTGGGAACACCAAAATCTTTCTTGAAAGGTTTATTAAGGAAGGGTATCAAAACCAAAACTATTGTTATACCTATCACAAGAGTTATCAGGTATCCGGATATAGACCAAAAGCCAATTTCGAAGAAAATCTGAAAAAGCGGCAATGGAAGTAAAGATTGAATGAGACTTGGTAGTAAAGATTTTCTAAAATCATACTGAAAGCCACCAGTAATGGCCATGAATCTGAGGGAAACGGGAAACGCGAACGAAATTAGGAATGAAAACCCAACGGAGAATCCGATATAGATCAGTATCCAATAAAGGATAATACTGGATAGTAATGAGACTAGCGCTATGCTTCCAGACTGCCTGAGATTCATCTGCATTTTATATGATTTCAGATATGGCAGTATGAAAACTGATAGAACTGTGGGGATGAAAACAATACTGAGTACGATTACATATGTTAATATTTCATTTAGAGGAAAAGTAAAACCATGCAGCAATGAGAGTACTGCAATGATAGGAAGTTGAATCTTAAGACTCGGTAAGCGGTACAGCAGGGAAGTCTTTCCTTCTTCCGAGATCAGAACAGTATTTTCCATATCTATTCTATATGTCTTTCACGGCTTTTATCAGTTTTTCGAGTTTAGTATCAATGTTGGAAGCCTCTTCTAGGACAGTTCCTGTCACGATCACGTCCCCACCAGCCCTTGCTATTTTCTCTGCTTGTTCAGGCTCTCTTATACCTCCTCCAACAATCAGAGTGATGTCAAGATTTTCTTTACAGGTCTTTATCATATCTATGGGTACTGGGTCAGGAGCTCCTGATCCTGCTTCTAAATAAAATAGTTTCATCCCTAAATATTGGGCAGCCAATCCAAAACTAACTGCCATCTGAGGATCATCACGAGGTATAGGATCAGCATTTCCTACTTCTCCTACGGTCATGCCAGGTTCAACGACTACATATCCCATGGGAAGGGGTTGGATGTCTAATTTTTTGATATGTGGTGCGCCGGCGACTTGTTCTCCGACAACTTTGTTGAGATCTTTCGAGTTGAGCATGCTCATAAAATATATAGCGTCGACATGTTGAGAGATAGCTCCAGCTTCAGTGGGGAAATGTATGATCGGTAAATCGGTAACCTTTTTCATCTCTCTGACCGTTCTATCCAAATTTTCCTGCGTGATGCCGGTCGATCCGCCGACCATAACAGCGTCAGAACCGACCTGTTCCAAAGATTGAGCTATTTCCTCTGTTCATCGGGATCGATAAGACCCATATGAAGCGTTTCTTCATCCTTCTTGTCCAGTATGTAATCAAGCACGTTCATATTAATCCTCCAGTGAGAAATGCTATCAGAGCTACCACCATAGCGAATTTTATGAATCTTTGTGATCTCTTTGGTGATTTAAGTAATAGGAGGGAATATATAAATATTGCATCTGCTACAATCACTACTCCCAGATAATAGATAGATAGCAAGTTAAAAATATAGGGGAATGGAGATAATATAATTGCACCTAATATAAAACCTACAGCGGTCATTTCGGCTTTCTCCGGACCTACCCTCATAGGAAAAGTATTCCTGTTTATATCTCCTTTAAGATCCTGTATATCTTTGACGATTTCTCTCCCGACCGTGGCTAGGAAGGCCAATAGTCCTAGTAAGATTGGAAGATGTAGTTCTCCATAGATTGATCCCCCGAATATGAACACCATGCCGGTCAAAGCAGAGATTATAATATTTCCCTCTAGTCCTTCTTTTTTAAACCTTGTTTCATAAGCAATCATGAGTAATACGGCGGAGATAACTATGATCTGAGGTATCCAACGTTCCAACAGGAACGATAGGACTATACCTGCACCGAACATGATCATGGAATATCCAAGAGCAGTTTTCGGATCTATATTACCTGAAGGGATGGGTCTTTCAGGATGGTTGATCTTGTCGGTTTCTCTGTCCATGTAGTCGTTAAGAGTGTTCCCAGCCGCTGTAAAAAAGAAAACCACGGCCATCCCTATAGATGTATAGAATAAAATCTGATAATATATGAAATCTGTCCCAAGAAGAGTGATCATGACGATCGGGACACTAAAGGAAGATATCAGGCAATTTAAAGGTCTCATCAATTTGAGGAAAGGTTTCATATCTGATATCTAGATATGAAGGAAGGACATATTTTTATATCTTTGGCAGATTCTCACAGAAATGAACAGTAAGACTTTAATAATTCATACTGTT
>CAYXPD010000161.1:0-3554 GCA_964466995.1 uncultured Thermoplasmata archaeon
GTGAGGTATTTCCGGGTAGAGTTTCTTAGCTTCTCTTATTATCTCGTCGTCACCCGCCAGGAAGAAGACAGGTACATCATACTGCGCCGCGAGGAAAGAATTCATCGCGAATTCGCTGACCATCACATCTCCTATCATGAGTTTGTCTACTACTGCACCGGAATAAGTATGTGAAAGCGTACCTTGACTATGGGCTGAACTGTGATAGCCGACGTATCCGACTCCCTCTAGATCTTCGCTGAGGCCCTCCATCTGTGAGAGCAGTTTAGGTCTTCCACTGAAGAGTTCAACCCTTTCATCTAAATCTTCAACTATTATATTTCTCATCTTTCCGTGGCCGTCGGTGATGTAGACATTTTCCGCGTCTGCATTGAATGCTCCTTTTGCGGCAGCGTTCGCTTCTTTCGTCATGAGTTCCTGTGCTCTATCGTATTCCTTAGAATCCATCTTACATTGGGGTCCCGAAACCACTCCAGATATACCTTCGATGTCGACTGAAAATAAATACGTCATATTTTCCACCGGTAAAGGAATAGAATTAAGACATATATTATTTTTCTTAATTTGAGAACCGAAAGGAATATTTAGCTTGTTTTTATTTTACTGGTGTGACTGGAAATGATAAGTGATTCAGACTTGGTAGAATTTTTAGATGATTTTCTAAATATAGATAACATTGAAGACGAGAGCAAAAACGGAGTTCAAATCGATGCTCCTACCGAAGTAGAAAAAATTGCTTTCGCCGTAGATGTCAGAAAAGACATCGTAAAAAGAGCGATTGAGAAAAACTCTGATCTTTTGTTCGTCCATCACGGGCTGATATGGAACAATGGGCTTGGACCGCTAGTTGGCAAGGATTATGAAATTGTCCATGATCTAATTCAAAATAACATTGGACTTTATGGTGCTCATCTCCCTTTAGACGTTCATCCCGAGGTTGGCAACAACGTTGAATTAGCTAAAACCATCGGAGCTAAACCTCGAGAACCTTTCATGGAATACAAAGATACGAAAATAGCTAGGATAGCTGTACTTGAAGAAGAGAGACGGGTCGAAGAAATAGCCAGAGAGTTAGAGGAAAAATTGGATACTGATACTTACACGTTGAAGGGAAAAAAGAAGATCAAGAAGGTAGGGATCTTGACTGGAAAAGGTGGACAGGCTCTGAAACCATCGAAGGAAAATGGAGCAGAACTCTTAATCACTGGTGAACGAACCTATAAGACTTACAACGAGGCTATAGATCTAGACATGCCTTTGATCTTCGCGGGTCACTATGCGACGGAAACACTCGGAGTTAGAAAGATGATGGGGTTAGTAGAAAGAGAGTTCGGATACGAGACATGCTTTTTAGCTGCGGAAACAACTATCTAAAAGATTTTTTAATAATTGAAGAAATTAAATTTCTTTTTAATCGTTATTACATCATCTTAATGTTTGCACAGTGATGCAAAATTTTTAATACCCTTTCCTAAATCGGTTATCGAAAAGTGATGGACGAAGATAAATTCAGTATTTTTCGTTGGCTGATCTCCATCCTAAAGAGCATTATAAAGAAACCTGGAGAGATCGCTAAGGGAATGAGGAAAGAAGGAGTTTATGCTTTCTTGAAAGATAGGATGAAGAAACCCGGAAAGAACGAGATACTCGAAGGTAATGTTCTTGCGGTCATGTTCAAATTAGGATGGCCGATGATGGTCGCTACTTTTTTAAGGACTCTTTATAACCTGATCGATACTTTCTGGCTTGGTAGGATTCCTGATGCTCAAATCGCTGAGTATTCCGTTACGGCAGTAGGCCAGGGATGGACCGTCGTGTTCATGATGATGTCTATCGAGATGGGATTTGGGATCGCTGCGTTAGCACTCATATCTCAATATACAGGTTCAAAAAACTTTGAAGAAGCCGATCGAACGGCTGGTCAACTTTACTTCATCGCGATCACAGCGTCAATATTGATAGGTATATTTGGATACTTCATGACTCCAACTTTTATGGATCTGCTCGTAGGTAGTGGTGAGGACTCTGCAGCCTTGGCCTATTACGGTACTCAATATATACAGATAATATTCATCGGTCTACCTTTCATGTTCCTTTTCTTCGCTTTCATGTTCACTCTTCGAGGATGGGGAGACACCATAACACCGATGAAGATAACCGCTGTCTCCGTAACTTTGAATATGATCATAAATCCTGTACTGATCTTCGGTTCAGGAACCATACCTTTCATCGGTGTTACTGTTCCTGAGCTGCCTTTATTCGGTCCGATACCCGCTTTGGGAGTTAGAGGAGCAGCTATAGGTACTATAATGAGCAGAGGCATCGGCTCCATATATGCTACATATATGTTGTTTGCTGGAAAAGTAGGTATTAAACTTAAGCTTTCTTACCTTAAACCGAACATCTCTAGACTTAAAAGCTTCTTGAGTATCGGTGTGCCTGCGGGCATAGGCAGATTCGGAACTTCGATTGGTTTCATAATCTTATGGGCCGTCATCTATCGACTTCCAAATCCAGAAGTCGCTGGAGCAGCATACAGTGTAGGAAACCGTATTTTGAACATAACCTTCCTGATAATGGGTGGTTTCGCCATGGCTATAAGTACCATGGTCGGACAAAGTCTAGGTGCGGATGATATAGAAAGATCTGAAGAGGTCGCAAAAAAAGGATTCCTAGCTGTAGCTGGTCTGATGCTTTTCTTTACTGCGATCTTATTCGCTCTGAGAAATAATTTGATAATGATATTCATACCCGACTCTCCAGAAGTTATAGCGGAGGGAGCTAACTTTTTGATGATATTCTCACTAGCGATGCCCTTCTTCGGAGTGTTCAGAGGTGTAACCTCACTTTTGAGTGGTTCTGGACACACTAGACTGCAGATGGGGCTGAGCCTGGTAAGACTATGGGGTCTCAGATTGCCGCTTGTTTTCCTTTTCGCTATTTTCCTTTCGATGCATTCGACAGGTGTATGGTTGGGGATGGCATTGAGCAACGTTATAGCTTTCGGACTGGCACTAGGTGTATATAAAACCGGTTGGTGGAAGGAAAAAGTCATCAAGGACAAACCTACGCCTGAATCTAACGTAAGGCTCGAAGATGATAAGCCTCGTAGAGAGAAGGAAGAAGAGGGATGAATATTTAGTTTCATGGGAAACTATTATATATCTTAGTTTCATAAGAAATTAGGATGTCTAATGACCAAGGACACTAGTATTTACAATAAACTGAAGAAGAAAATGGGGCGTCCTGAAAAAGACGAGATATTGGAAGGTAATATACTCGCGGTCATGTTCAAACTCGGATGGCCTATAATGGTTGCGACTTTTTTAAGGACGCTGTATAATCTTGTAGATACCATTTGGCTTGGAAGATTACCAGGGGAAGTCGCAGATTATTCCGTAGCTGCTGCCAGCCAAGCTTGGTCTGTAGTTTTCATCATCATGTCTTTGGAGATCGGTTTAGGAGTCGCTGGCTTGGCTTTGGTATCGCAATATACAGGTAGGAAAGATTTTGACAAAGCAGAAAAATACGCTGGTCAATTGTATTTTATAGTG
>CAYXPD010000162.1:0-2929 GCA_964466995.1 uncultured Thermoplasmata archaeon
TTTTTCTGGCCTATATTTTTCTGTCCAAATCTCTCGCATCTTACCATGTACAGTAGACAGGACTTCGTTAAATTTTTTCCCCTTTTTAGGTCTGCATTTGATTCAAAAAAATAAAATATTGTTAAAACAATGATACACATGATAATATGCTCAAAGTAGATGAAGATGAGGCTCAAAAATTGGTATATGAAAATACCAGGGAAGAATTGAACGAGATAGCCCGTGAAGAAGGTGTGGAAGAACCCGAAGAGCTTCCCCGAAAGATGGCTGTTGCTAAGGAAATTTTAAGGGCGAGAAAAGTCGAAGAATATGTGAAAAAACCCACTGGTCTCTACATAGATGAATAACTCTCTTTACCCCTCCTCACAACTTTTATTAATCGGCCGTCTTTATCAAAGATAAATGAGATTCAGAAGAGGTCCTAGAAAAGCTAGCAAGATCCAGAAAAAAAATCTTATAGAGAACGCGAAGAGTCTAGCAGACGATCCGATGAAGGTAGTTCCCGATTGCCAGGGTAGCTGTCTTTTCTGTAAATTCGGAAGAGCAAAAAGAAAGGTAAAAAAGATAAAAAAATACAAAGACGATAAAAGAAAACTGAAAAAATATGCTAAGCGAGGTCCAGATCTATCTCAGGCAGTCGCTGGAACTATCCTCTTCGGTATAGAGGAAGAAGCAAAAAAGATAACGACGGCAAAGTCTCCCGAGGGAGAAATAGCTTATGCGAAAAAAGGAGGAGCATCTAAAAAAAGACTGGTGGGAGTGCAGCATTTCGATGATCCAAAGAAGAGATTGATCGCTTTTAGTGATGAGGCACAAAAGGGATATTACTTTTATTCTCTCGAAGATGAAGTGGTTTGTACGGATAAAAAACCTGATCCGCCAAAGAAATTTATCAAGAATGCTTTAGAAAAAATCCCTTACAATATTTCAAAACAAAATGGCGAGCATACTTGTGGGCATCTAGATAAAGAGAAGGGAGAATTGAAATTGATTTGGAAAAGCGCTGATAAAACTTTTACTATATGTGAAGATTGTGTTGAAGACTCGACTAACCTGTTCAGGACCATCACTGGTAGGATGCTATCACCAGATAATTCAGAATCTTTCTCTCTAGAAGCTAGTATCGGATTCCGATGCGAGGGAGACTGTGAAAGCTGTAAATTGACGAAAGATATACCGGTCTCTGAAGACCTAGCTGATAAGTATTTCAAAACTCTTTCGGATAGAGAATTCATGGCACGTTATTCCGAAGAGGCTAGGTCGGTCATAAAGAACGAGAAAAGTATTTTCATCATCAGAGATACCTGTTATGGAAAGGATAAAAAGGCGTTTCTTAAAAACCTTCCTCATGAACAGTGGGAGAGACCAGCCCTGATAAAATTGATGAAAAAAGCGGAAGGAGCGGTTTTAGACGAGGGTACGGTCAATGAATTCCTAGAACTTTATTGGGATGAATACAAGATCGAGGTTCTAAAAGGTATATTCGATGACGAGGAAGCCGTAGAAGAAGTGCTATCAAAAGATAAACGACCAAGGGAAAAACTTAGAGAACTCAAAAATATCAAAAAGAAAAAAGAAGAGATGGACACACTGCCCGAATTCAAAAAATTACCTCCTGAAGCAGAATTCGCTGATAATATCGCGAGGGTTTACAAGGTGGAAGGGCAGGAAGGAGCAATAAATGAAATAGAAAGCCATAACCTTTCAGACACCCGACTAAAGTCTATAGCCTACGGCTTCTATATCGTATTCGGAAAGGGAGACTCAAAAAGATGGAAATATGAAGATTCTGAAGTCGAATCTGGTGAATTTTTATCAGATCATATCGAGGAATTACTTCAATCTACAGGTGAAGATTACGCAGAGAATCTTCAAAAATTAGTGAAGATGAGTGGATCTACCAGCGCTGTTGTATTGGAAGACGGAAAAAGGATGAGGTAATCATGATCGAGTGTGAGTTGAAACTGGATTATAAGGACGAAAAAACCGCTTCAGTGATAGGGAAATCGATAGAACCAGATAATGAAGGGTTTGTCGAGATGGATATCGACGGCTCTACCATAAACTGCAAGATGAAATCAGAAGAGCTTATGCAGTTATTACAGACAGTAGATGATCTTTTGAGCTGTGTGACTGTTGCGGAAGAAGCTCATAACACGGATTAAAAAAGAATAAAGCTCAGTTATTACCTCTATTCATATATCGGACTATATAACCCGCTATCTTGTTCCTCATCGAGTTAGAATCCACATTCGTGAGTTCTTCTACCTTATCCTTATTGTGGTCATAATCGTCCTTTTTGAATTCTTCAGGATACTTTTCGACTAACTCGATTGCTACTCGTTTTATGTAGGTTGGTCTTATATTTCCCATATTGATTCCTCGTGGATTCATCCATCCGATTTAATTACCCCAATATAAACCTTGTCCCTGGAAAAAAATGAAAAATAAAAAGGTTTAGTGTTCAGATCACTTCGGCCATCGCTTCTTTCATCTTCTCTATTCCTTTCTCTATCTCCTCGAGAGAACTAGCGTAGGATAGACGAAGATACCCTTCTCCCTGGCTTCCGAAGGCCGTACCAGGAAGTAAACAGACCCCGGCTTCGTCAAGCAGGTAATCAGCTAGCTCTTCACTCTCCATTCCAGTTTCCTTGATATTTGGAAATACGTAAAAAGCTCCTTTAGGATATATACAACTGAAGCCCGGAACTTCGTTAAGCCCTGATACTATAGCTTCCCTTCTCTCAGCAAAGTGATCCATCATCATATCGACGAATTCCTGAGAATTCCTGAGAGCTTCAACACCACCTTTTTGAACGAAAGAAGTCGTGCACGAAACAGCGTCTGCTAGAAGAAGATCCATCTTATGTATTATCTCCTCCGGAGCTACCGCGTATCCAAGCCTCCAACCTGTCATGGAGTAGGCTTT
>CAYXPD010000162.1:2939-3553 GCA_964466995.1 uncultured Thermoplasmata archaeon
CGATCAGTATAGTTCTTTCCTTACACTCATCCAAGTAAGAGGGTGAATGATGATCTAGGTCCTCGTAGAGCATCTTGCTGTATATCTCGTCCGAGAGGACGTAGATGTCGTGTTCTTCGGCCATCCTAGCGATCTCTTCAACGTCTTTTTTGGTAAGCACTGAACCGGTCGGATTCTGTGGACTGTTGAGAAGTATCGCTTTGGTTTTATCGGAGATCTTTTCCTTTATCTGTTCAGGTGTCATCCTGAATTCGTCCTCTTCATAGAGCGGTATCTGTGCCTTTTCAGCTCCCATATATCCGATCATCGAATCGTATGTGAAATAGAATGGATTTTGATAGATCACTTCATCTCCTTGTTCGATGGTGGATAGTAATCCGAAAAAGAGTCCTGGTTTAGCTCCGGGCAGAACCATTATCTGCTCCTCTGATGGACGAAAACCTCTCGTTTTCTCTATATCGTCTTGGATAGCTTCCTTGAGCTCTGGGATCCCCGTTGTTGGAACGTAATCAGTGAATCCCTCATCTAGAGCCTGCTTAGCAGCCTCTTTAACATTATCTGGAGTATCAAAATCCGGTTGACCGATCTCGAATCTAACAACGTCTCTACCTTCT
>CAYXPD010000163.1:0-3544 GCA_964466995.1 uncultured Thermoplasmata archaeon
CATCTAGCAATGCTGCCTCCACCAGACCCTACAGTTACGATATCGACCATCTTGGATTGGATAGGAAAACTCTCTATCTCGCCTTGGTCTTTCCACGATATCTCACCATCTATCACGGTAGCCATGTCCGCACTAGTTCCTCCCATATCGAAGGTTACTATGTTCGGCATACCTAACTTTTTTGCGATGTAAGCACCACCAGCTATCCCGCCTGCTGGACCAGAATACAAGCAATCTACAGCGTCTATCTTGGAACTTTTCTCTAGCCCTCCGCCTGACTTCATTATGTACGGTTCCTTTCCAAATATACCTGTAAGAGAGTGGAAGTAATCTTCGACGAGAGGGCCCAGATAGGAGTCCAATAAAGTGGTCAATCCTCTTTCGTACTCCCTGAATTCCCCAGTAACTCGATGTGAAAGAGAATGATCTATGTCATATTCTTCCAATGTCTTTCCTATCTTTTTTTCCTGTTCCGGGTTTCGATAAGAGTGAAGTAAACACACGGCTGCAGAGAGTTCTTTTTCGCTGAGTTTTCTAGCTATTTCCTCAACTTCACTTTGATCAATCTCTTCGCTCACTTGACCATTAGCATTAGTTCTACATGAAATACCGAATGTATTTTCTTTTTTCAGCGGAGGCTTCGGTTTATTTACATCAAGTTCGTAGAGTTCCGGCCTGGTCTGTCTTCCAATGAACAATATATCTTCAAAGCCTTTGTTTGTTAAAAATGCAGATTCGATCCCCTCGCTCTCTATGAAAGCGTTAGTAGCTACCGTTGTACCGTGAAATACGTCATCCTTCACTTCGATATTTTCTCTATCTAAGGCTTTTCTTATCGCTTTTTCTGGATGTTCTGGAGTAGAGGCAATCTTGAAATGTTTGATATCGTGGTCGATTATCACAAAATCGGTGAAGGTACCGCCTATGTCGATAGAGATTGACATGATATGGTAATGGTAGACATATGAGGTAAATAGTTTTTTAGGATTTTTCGTTGATCAAATAGAATTTTATCCTAATATGTTTTTGGTCTTTGAACCCTCTAAAGAAAAGTAGACAAGCTCCCTTAGGAATTTAGGAGCCTTCAAGAAAAATGCTTTTATCCCTATATATAAATTGTAAAGATACTGAGACTATTTTAAATAAACTCTAATACGCCGTCGAGCGGATTCGAACCGCTAGCCGCTCGGTTAACAGCCGAGTGCTCTGCCAATTGAGCTACGACGGCATTCAACATTAGGATGCTAAAAGGTATTCCTATTAAATATTTTTTATCTTGAGAGCATCCCAGTCAATTCCTCTATCGTTTTTCCCATATCTTTCAACTCTTCGATCAGTTCCCTTTCGAATTTTTCATGCTTTTCGGTAAGCGATGCTCCATGCTTCGTCGGCTCGATGATCTTGTCTTTTTGGAGTAGACGGAGGGAATACCTGATCTTGTGTTCCTCGATATCCATCTTCTCGCTTAACTTATTTATCCCGATGGGTTGTTCTTTCTTGACCACATCTAGGATTTTGATCGTTCTTTCGATCATTTCCAATTCAGATCTCAACTCATTTGTCAATGAATGCTCTGCCATGATGAATCCTCTATTATAAGGTAAGATAACGATATATAAAGAAAAGGGTTCACTGGGGTGATTTAGATTTTTTGTTTTCCCAACGTTCGAACATCGAATTTTTAATCTCTAGAGAATCTAAGATCTTTCCCACGAGAAAATCTACGATCTCTTCTAAAGATTCTGGTTCGTGATAGAATCCAGGCATCGCAGGTAAGATGATCGCTCCTTCGGCAGAGAGTTCATACATGTTCTTCAACCAAGTGGTGGTCATAGGAGTCTCTCTAGGTGTCAGTATTATCTTTCTATCTTCCTTAAGAAAGACAGCTGCTGCTCTAGTGATCAAATTATCAGATATCCCATTGGCTATTTTCGATATAGAGGACATCGAACACGGCACTACAGCCATCGCATCATATAGAGAACTTCCCGAGGAAGGGGGAGAGTCTAGACCTTCAGGATCATAAACTTCATCTGCCATCCTAGATATCTTATCGTATTCTATATCTAGTTCTCTCTTCAATAGGTCTTTACCTGCTTCTGACACGATTAGTTCCACCTCCACATCTTCATTTTCGCTCAGGACCTCGAGTAGTCTTTTTCCATATATCACGCCAGAAGCGCCAGTTATACAGAGGAGTAACTTCATGTTTATACAAATGCGTTGATGTTATAATATGCTTATGGATTCTAGAACCTCAATTCCATATTTTCTAGTATAGTAGAACTTCTTTTGTACATCGCTATCATCAATAGAGCCGAAATATCAGCAGCGAATATAACAGATAAAACACCTAGGATACGATCGATCTCTATCAATGTGAAAGGAAATGCTAGAAAAATCACAGAGAAGATGAGAGCTAACATTATCATGGAATACATCGTTATGATGTCCGGTGCTCCTCTTGTACTCTCGTTGAAATTCGGAAACCTCGCTGCAGCCCAAAGACCGATACCGCTCATGAGGAATATAAATACAAAAGATGAAAAGACAGAAAACAAAACGAAAGATAAAGGATAATCAAGTATCACTGGTAGTGGTAAAGCGATCGTAAGGACTATTATAGGAGATGTTAAGATCACCGCGAGTGCCTTTCCAGAGGCTAAATCTTTCGTTTCGCAGGGAAGTGTGTATAAACTCCACAATCTAGCACCATCTCTGCCAAATAGATTTAGCGACGGGATTAAAGTGTGTATGACAGCGGCTAAAAATGCAGTCATCGCGATCAACGATGGATAAAAATACTTCCCTAGACCAAGACCCAGATCTGGTTGAGGACCAAGGCTTAGATAAATAAACAACAGCCCGATCCCCATCGTAGTAACGACCAGTATTGAACTCGGAACCTGTTTTCTTCTCCATCTTCTCTTGAATTCCGCTTCAGCCATCAATCTTGTAGATTTAGAGATAAATTTTGGTAATTTCAGACTTTTCCGGTGAAGAGAGGAACTTTCTGTATTTTGGCTAGTACTAGTCCAAACTTCTTCGTACACAGGAGCGCTCGAAAAGACCGCGATCAGTAAAGAACCTAACAGTAATAAGACCGTGTATCCGAGTTGGTAAAGAGAAGATGCCCCAGAGTGTAAAATTATGGCTGTAAAAGTTATCATCTGTCCTGCTACTAAGAGATTGACCTTTTTTAGCCATCGATTCTTAACATGAGATAGTACGGAGATGTTGAATCCGACCAAAGGTGCTAAAACCATGAGTAAATAAAGCATGTTGAGAAAGTGAAGATCGATCGGGAGTTCTATGTTCCCTATTTTCACTACGAACAGTACCACGCTCATGGCTATTCCGAAGAGTAAAAGATTGTAAAATAACACTCTCAATAATTTAGAATAAAAAATAGAATCAGAATCCAATGGAGAAGAAAAATAATACTTTTGAGACTTATCTCTCAACACTCCTTCTAGTGTTTCGGTAGCAGACTTAGCTGAAAAAAAGAAAAATATGCTAAAAAGGACATTTCCTGGAGAAGGGT
>CAYXPD010000164.1:0-3494 GCA_964466995.1 uncultured Thermoplasmata archaeon
AAACATCGTCGGCTCCGTCTTGTGGGAATAGACTGTCGATCTCTGGTGGATCAGGGTCCTCTGTTGTAAAGGACCAAGTAGTGGGATGTCCCTCTTCTCCTACTTCGTTCAAAGAGGCATCTTTGCAGTAAACATTTATTGTGTAAGAGGTATCTTTTTCGAACCCTGAATGTCCTATTTCCACTTTTTTTTCTCCCTCCCAAGTTTCGTCATCGAGACTTACTTCCGGATGTATTTCTATCGAGAAACTATCTTTGTACATCTTCTCATTGAATTTGATCTCTATAGGTTCATCTAAAGCCACGTCCTCTTCGTCATCTCTAGGGCTGGGATAATCTTCAGTTTCTTCTATCCAAGGGGGTATCGTGTCTTCTGCAACAAATTCCCAGGTCAAAGAATCTCCTTTCGTATTATGTTCTCCATAAAGTGAGGCTTCTGCCTCCTCGTCAAAGTTTAATGGGTCTTTAGTAGACAAAATATTATCAAGGTGGACGCTGACCTCATATTCAGTCTCATCTTTGAAATCTTCATCTTTGGTGAATACGATAGTTTTTCCTTCATTATCATCATCTTCTTCATCATCCCAATAAAATTCTAAGTCAAGATCGACTTCATTGCTTTCCCCGTCTGGATCTTCGATCACCGTTATGAGGTCATCGACGTCACCGTCCGCTTTCATAGTTTCGTCGAACGTTACCATTATGGGAGAAGTGAGTATCACATCTCCAACAGAATTCGTCAGATCGGATTCTTCATCGCCGTCATGAGGCAATTCATCTAGTGCGATCGGATATTCTTCAGTCTTAAAAGTGAAATCGTAGCCTAAATCCTTCTCAGGATTTTCTTTGATAGGACTACGTCTAGGTACTTCGGAACTTTCCTGATCTTTTATGTCCTCCTCTAAAGTGAGGGTGTACTTAGCATATCTTCGGTAATAATCGGTGGGATTCAAAGTGACTTTGGTACTATCTGAATTCCAATCCGGTTCTTCGAAATGGTTATCAAAATCAGGACCATCGAAAACATAGTTAAAACTATCTTCATAGATTGGTTGATTGAACTTTATTTCGATAGAAGTATGAGTCTCTACATCAAAATTTGTAGGTTTAAAATTAGTCACGTATGGCCTACCATCAACATGGAGTGTTTCTTCTCGAGTATCTGTACCACCGTGGTTATCCGTGACAGTTAATGTTACCTCAAAAGATTTTTCATCTTTGGTAAAGTCTCCATTGTAGATATGTTCTACAATTTCTCCGTAAGCATCGTTACCATCGCCGAATTCCCAATAATATTCAACTATTGAGCCTATGCCAGTTGGATCGTTAGGGTCACTACCCCTCCCATCAAATTCTATGGGTTCTGTTTCCATTGGTATATCTTTGTCATCGGGAACCGGATCCCACTCAAAGTCCGCATCAGGAGGTATATTGATGATCAAATCATCGTATATATCACTATCTTCTTCACCATATTCATCTTCGACAATAAAAGTAATAGTGTGTTTTCCAGATGATAATTCAGAAGCTCTCATCCAGAAGGATTCTGAAGTAGATAATATCCCATCTTTATCTGAAACCCATTCATAGTCCAATGAGGCACCAGCCGAATCATACCCAAATCCTTCAAAATATACCCAATCCTCTCCTTGAGTGGCCGGATCTGGAGATATATCTTCAATAGTTGCGGAGGGCTGAGTATTCACAAAGAGAGAATCGGAATCGCTTGCAGAGTCTGAAGTGTTATCTTCCACCTCATAAATGATAGTATGAGATCCGGGAGATAAAGAAGAAGCTAAAATTGAAAAACTGTCTCCTGAGGATAGATGACCGTCCTGACTAGAGTACCAATCTCTAGAGGTTATGTACGCATCTGATGGTTCGGTGTCGCTGCCACTAAAATCAACAGTGTCTTCCCAATAATTGGCAGGATCACTTGGATTTATATAATCTATTGTAGCTCCTAATGAATTTATCATTTCGTCAGAACAGGACTCATCGTTTGTGAATTCGAGGGTTGTTGTAGTACTATTCTCTTTCGTTTCCCGTTCTATTTTTTCTTCTTTTTCTCTATTGTCAATATCATCTGTAGTTCCTTCTTCTGTTACGGTGGTATTACCCATCTCAAGAGTTTGTTGGGAAGTATCATTTTCAATGGTAGTTTCTTCACCCTCAATATTTTTCTCCTTTATTGACTCCCCTTCATTGGATTCAGAATTTTGAGAACTAGTCTCATATTTTTTCTCACTATTTTCTTCAATCTGTTCACTTTCTCCTCCAACTCCGTAACTCATCCTTCCTTCATATTGGTATTGATCCAAAGCTTGAATGATAGTTCCATCCTCACTAGATCTTTTTTCTTCATCACTTAATTCATCAGAAACTTCTCTTTCTTCGATGAGTGTTAGTGCATCATCAACCACATCACGGACTTCTTCTTTCAATTTATCTATAATAGGCTCTTGGATCACGCCTCCATCGGTTAAAAGATCTGTAGCATTTTTATCGTCTACGTCACTATCCTCTGCATCACGTTCCACTTGATCATCGCTATCTTCGTATAACCCCTCCTTTATGTTATCTTCTTTACTCACATCGAACTCTATGTGGGGATCATCGTGATCGTCTGGATCAAGATCGATAAGATGATCCGTAAAGTTTTTAGTAACTTGTTCCACATAATCCCCCTCTTCATTCCCAATCAATCTTTGGTAGTTATTTGCTATGAATTCTTTTAGAGATTGGATCAAAGGTTGATGAGCATCGTACAACTCTTCATGTATCGTTTCTGCAAGATGCGAAGGATTTTCTTTATAAAACTCAGTAACATTAGAAACTGCCGCATCTATATTATCCTGAAGCTTCTCAAAGATGGAGACATCGTCTCGAGGGTTAGTGTTTATCTGCTTGTACTCTTCATCCTCTACGAATTCCATTATATTATCGCTATAGTCCTGTATTATCGACTCAACGGAGTTTCTCACGCCTTCTTTAACGTTCTCAACATGCTTTGAGTAAAAGTAATCCTCTTCGAAATCATCCCATACGGAAGGGTTCTCTTCCAATATATCTACTGAGTGGAAAGGTATAACATGATTTTTTGCATCAACGATTTCAGCGTGAACCTCAAATATAGCGTAATTGTAACCAACTTTTTCTTCTCCGTGGTACAACGTTATTTCTGTGCCCTCTTCCCCAATTATTTTTGTACACCCATCACAATAATCGTCTCTCTCACCCAAATGTGCGTCATCTAGATCCTCGCACGTATAAGTGTACCAAGTGTTACCCCCTCTATAACTTTCAGAATCGTATTGTTTAATCTTATAAAGCATCGGTTCTTCTGTTTCCCAACCAAAATCGTCTTCTGTTTTAGGATAACTGTCCACAGGGTCCCAATCGTCTATTGCCTCTTCCACATCTGGCAGGTCTGACTCGACTACATTAAAATCCTCTTGCAAATACTCCTCTCTCACAAGATTTGTGTCTCCTAAC
>CAYXPD010000165.1:0-3490 GCA_964466995.1 uncultured Thermoplasmata archaeon
ATCGAGCTTATCCACTAGCTCCTTGTACCTGTTCCTAACGGTCACTTCCGTAACGGCCGCTACATCGGCTACTTCTCGCTGTGTTCTCCTCTCTCCTCCATTTATAGAAGCAATATATATCGCTGCTGCTGCAAGACCTGTCGGTCCTTTTCCAGATATAAGTTCTTTCTCCTCTGCCTGATCGATGATCTCTTTCGCCATCTTCTGGATCTTTCCACTCAGGTCAAGTTCACTACAGAAACGACTAAGATATTCTTGAGGTTTAGTAGGTTTCAATTTTAAGACGAGTTCTCTACTAAGAAAACGATATGTCCTGCCTATCTCTTTCCTATCAGAAGAAGTCGCTTCGGCGATTTCATCTAGAGTTCTTGGAACGTTAGCCTTTCTACAGGCCGCATAGAGAGATGCAGCAACTACACTGTTGATACTTCTACCTCTTATCAGATTCTTTTTCACAGCTTTTCTATAAATCACAGCTGCCGTCTCTCTGATATTCTTGGGAAGACCCATCGTCGATGCCATCCTGTCCATCTCTGTTAGAGCATAGGCCAGATTCCTTTCTGTAGCATCAGAAACTCTGATCCTTCTCTGCCATTTCCTCAACCTGTAAATTTGAGCCTTCTTCTTGCTCGGGATGGATCTTCCATAAGAATCTTTGTTAGAGGAATCTATACTAGTAGAAAGTCCTTTATCATGGACCATCTCCGTCATAGGAGCTCCTGTCCTTGCTCTTTCTTCTTCCTGTCTCATATCAAAAGCCCGCCATTCTGGTCCTTCATCAATATATTGGTTATCGATAACTAGACCACAATCTTCACAAATCAATTCTCCTCTATCATAATCTTGGGCAAGATGTCTGCTGCTGCATTCGGGGCATTCAGTAATCTTTTCTACAGCACTCTTTTCTTCTTCAAGCTCGATCTCTTCATTCATCTATATCTCCTCTACATATATCCTTTCATCCAACATAGTGAGTTTATTTTTTAGCTCGGCGTCAAGTTTTATTTCCACGTATGGATCTTCTACAGGGCCAAATATCCACTTGACCTCTCCAACAAATTTGTTTTTGTTATTAAACACTGAGGCACCAATTGGAGGCGTCTCTGGAAACCTGGTAATTAATTCTTCACTACCTGATACGGTTTCGATCTTACCTTCAATCTTCAAATGAGAGTGCCTCCATGAACATATATGTTATTTATTGTATCTTTATAGAATTAGATAAACAATCAGTATTTAAAGTTTTCGCAAGATTTTATTATGTACTCATGAAAAACGATATAAGTGTAAAACTTACACCTAATTCAGACTAGTAACAAAATAGGATTTCCTATCACAAAAGATATTATAAAACCGATGAATATAGGAACGATGAAGGGTATTTTAGGAGTGACCCAAACCGTTTTAATATTGTGTTTTTTTAATGAATCAATCTTTTCATCACTCCCCGACTTTGGTAGAAGCTCAGTTTTTAGTTTACCGTCTTCGTAATACTGCATCGGCCAAACAAAAGATTCTTCAATATTGCATACTTCTTTTTTATATCCAAAGAACATCTTTGGGAAATCTAGGTTTTTACTATACACGTTGAAGAAAAAAGAAGCAACAGGAAAAACCAACATGATTAGAGAAGCATTTAAAAGTACAACTAAAGTAAAAGGAAAAAATACTTCCATACTGGTAGCAATCTCAGTAGAAAATGCTCTAAATGTAAGTCCGGGAATTTCAGGATAAAAAGGAAGGAGTATCGCCAAAGTTATAACGGCTTTCGCATCCGCCCCTCCATGAAGTATGTAAAAGAAGTAGAGAATAAAAGAAAACAACATCACTACCAATATCATAGCTAAGGACAAAAATAGGAGATCACCGCCAAAAACACTGATCATATATATAAAAACGAGAAGAGGAAGTGTTAGCCACCCAAGAACAATGGGATTTAATTTTCCATTAGAATAAAGTGGAGGCCTATCAATGAAGGCCTCAAAGAAAACTACGCTTATGGGTATAAACATCAAAAAGTAAACCAACTCGACTTCTCTGACAAATAGCAATTCAATTCCTAGTATACCCATTGCTATGATACCCATGCTCATCCAAAGCTCATCCGGTACTCGCCGAGATTTGAGATCTTTAAAAGAAGCTATAAGTAAAAAAGAACCTCCGACAATTAACCTTAATAGAGATAATTCCCACATAATCACAACCTCAACAAAGGAGACTCTATAAAATATTTTATGTTTTCTAAATCATTCTAGGACTTATAACTCTAACATCTCTCCCTCTTTAGGAGTATGAACTTCAAATTCAGAAAGATCATCAGCAATTTCTTCTCTTTTATCTCCATGGCATAATATAATTTTTTCTGGATTACATCCTCTCGCAAACTCAAGAAGTTCTTCATGACCCGCATGTGCGGAGAAATCAAATCTCTTTATCTCGCATTCCACCGGTAGTGTTGCTCCACTATCTCTTATCATGCTGTTCTCTAAAAGTCTTTCACCATTAGTTCCTTCGACCTGATAACCCGTAAGAAGTATAGAACTATTGGGATCAGTTCGTATCTCTCGAAGATATTCCAACACAGGTCCTCCTTCGACCATCCCACTTGTGGTAACGATAACTTCTCCCTCTTTCGCTCTTTCCCTTCTAGAAGGAGATTTGACCTCGTTCGCATTAGAAATTGCTTTCTGCAATTTTTTCGGTGACCGCAAAAATCCCTCGTGATTAAGGTATATCCTATTGACAGTCCTTCCCATCCCATCGTACCAAACATCGTAATCTCGGTCATCTAGAAGCATCAATATCTCTTGAGTTCTTCCTACGGCGAAAACAGGTACTATCACCTGGCCACCTCTTTCGAGAGTTTCATCGATCTTATCTAAGAATTTCTTTTCGGTCTCTTCTCTATCAGGATGGTCCTCTCCACCGTAAGTAGTCTCCATAATAAGATTGTCACATTCAACAGGATGAGATCCCCAAAGAAGTCTTGTATTTTTGGTGTTTATATCTCCCGTAAAGAGGGTATCTCTATCACTTTTAATCTCAAACATGCTCGAACCCGGGATATGGCCGGCTGAATGTACTTCGACTTCCATCCCTCCAATATCTCTCTTGGAATTGTATCCCACTATATCGAAGGCCGCTTTCGTGTCCTTGATATCTCTCTTTTCATAATGTTTTGGATATCCTTCAATATCGGCTATCTTTAAGCTATCATAAAGAAGTAGTTCAGCTACTTCTACCGTTGGATGACTAGAAAGTATAGGAATATCATTCTGTCTGAGTAAAGAAGGAATCATTCCACAATGGTCCAAGTGAGAATGGGTCAAAAAACCCATATCTACGATAGGAGGCCTCATCGGATATTTAGGAGGATCATCCGGTAGCAAACCGTGATCGAATATAAGTGATACGTCTTTATGGTGCATCACCATCGATAAAGCACCAACTTCTGATGCACCGCCTAAAAAGTTCAATTTCATTTGTTATC
>CAYXPD010000166.1:0-3460 GCA_964466995.1 uncultured Thermoplasmata archaeon
CTATACTCGCAGGGACATATTATGTCGGAATCGTAGGTTTTCACACCACTTGCTTCTCTGCAAGGGCAGGATGGGTAACCGTATCTTTCGGCATTTTTTACTAAACCTTCAAGTAGGTCATCGAGGAGGTCCTCGTCTGGACAGACATAATAACCATTATTTTCCGCGTCCCTCTCGACTGATTCTAACATCTCTTCCTTATCAGTCGTCACACCCGACCGCCTCCTTTATTTCATCTTCTTTAAAGCCGATTATGACCTTATCTCCCTCATCGATCACCACTGTTGGGCAACTCATCTTGGAGTTATACTCTTTTAATTCCTCTCGGATTCTTTTCTTTTCTTCACCCTCGATCTGGTCTATATCTACATATTCATACTCCACATCGAGTGACTTCAACAGATCTTTGACCTTTTTACACCACCCACATGTGCTGATCGTAAATACTTTAACATCTCTTTCGTCCTTTTCTCCGCTAACAACTTCTTCTACTTCCATGTTCTTGAAATGAAACTGTAGTGATAAAAAGTTTAGGTAATATTCTAGCATAATCTTTAAATCACGGATTCATGTAGAAACCAACTACAGATGGAGTTGGATTTTGATAGAAAGGAAATATTCCTGATAAGCGTCATAATATTGATGATTGTAGCTTGGACTATAGGAAATCTAGGGGGAGCCTATTTTGGGATGGAAGATGAAAGAATTGAAAGAAGAGAGCGAGAAGAACCCGATTATGATGAGGAAGGACAGATAACTGTAGTTGATATACCGACAAACATCGTTAGAATCTTTTTTGGAGGTCTTTTGATAGCCGGAGTGGTAAGTATATTTATCTCACCCAATGAAGATGTTCTAGAATCTTTATATAGGCATATTCCTAAATTGCTCCTTATAGGATTCATTTACCTACTAATTGAACTAGGCCCTTATATAGAAAGAACTGGCGCTAGACTCGAACAGATATTAAGACCTGATATCGAATTCCCAACCATTTCTGATATTCTTCCTGGAGAGAGTACTCACCCGATATCTTCCGCTAGCGGGCATAGCATTGGGATATTGATTTTTCTTGTATCTACAGTGGTTATTATATTTTTTCTTATCAGACATAAAAATCTTTCACTACAAAGCTCTGATACTGAGGAGGACATATCTTCTACGGCTGACAGTGCCATAACTGAACTGCACGAGGGAGAGGATGTTAGAGATGTTATAATACGCAATTATCAAAAGATGCTGATCATCCTCGAAAGAGAGGGAGTCCAACAGGAGATATCCTTTACGCCTAGAGAGCTAGAAAAGATGGCAGTCGAGCGACTTTCATTGAGGAAGAAAACTATCGATGAGATGACTAAATTGTTTGAAGAGGCAAAATACAGCGATCATCTATTAGGAAAAGAAGAACGAACTAGAGCTCTAGATAATTTCAAGCAGATAAAAAATGAAATAGAGGGGAAAGAAAATGCCTGAGTTAATATCCTCTGAAGCGAGTAAAGGCGCGAATCTAGAGATGTTCATGAAGCTGACTGCCATAGTAATATTGCTTGTATCAGTATTTTTTGCTAGAGGAGTTAGACCTGGTATTGTTATAACGATCATGATAGTTCCTCTCTGGCTTTTTGTAGAAAAGATGATGAGCGAGACAGACTCACCTTCACTTTGGAAAAGCATCGAAGAGAGGGAAGATTTCTCAAGACTGCCTCTAGCAGATGATATCAATAAGATGAAAGGAGCTAAAAAAGGTCAGAAGGTGAAGCAGGCTATCATTGAGGGTAGGCTAAAAGACCAGGTATATTCCACGCTAAAAAATGAATACAATCTCTCTGAGGAAGAACTCACGATTTTAGATGATGATATGGAAAAGATGGCACAAAAGGTCGATAACGAAGTACTAGTAGAATATATCAAGAACGCAACGGATTTAAATGATTTAAAAAGACCAGATGGTCAAGAACGATTGGATCTCTTCTCTAAGGAGAAAAAAAGAGATATAAAGCGTAAAAATATCAAGTTTGAAGAAAAAATAAAATCCGCTATTGCTGAGTTAGAGAGTATTCATTTTGTAGAAGAGGAAGGTGAGTTACCAAATGAAGACTAAAAGTTTCGGTTATCTGTTTGCACTATTTTTTGTAAGCATGGTTCTAGGGATGATATCCATAAATTATATCTTTTTTATACCGGCGCTAACTACTTTAGCTATCATGATAGTTGGATATCTTAATCTTCCACCTGATGATGAAAATATTACTATAGAAAGGACTCAGGAAGAAGTACATACATATGAAGGAAAGGAATTCACTGTAGGTTTGACATTAAAAAATCATGGAGCTTCTAAGGTATTCCTTGAGATCAAAGATGAGCTACCTAAAAATGTAAAGGTGATAGAAGGTTCTAATCATCATTCTTTGTACTTACAAGGAAAAGAAGAGGAAAAAATAGAATACAAAGTTAAATTCTTGAAGACAGAAAATTATACTTTAGGACCTGTAAAAGTACAATATCTAGACCCTATAGGTTTGTTTTCTAAAAATTGGAATTTTAGGGAGTTCATGAACGTGGTTGCACTGCCACCTATCGAAGATCTCAGCCGAACTAAATTGAGGCCAAGACATACAAAAGGTTGGCTGGGTAATATAAAATCCTCCCAGATGGGGATCGGCTCTGAGTTCTTCTCTATCAGAGAATATTTACAGGGGGATGAGATGAGAGACATAAATTGGAAAGCCACCGCAAGATATCTAGATCCTAAGACTAATTCATTTGAAGCCGAAAAAAGTGGAGATGTGATAATCGTTGTGGATGCTTTTTATGATTCAAATGTAGGCGTTTTTGAAGATAATATGTTGAAACACTCAGTGAGAGCAGCTACGAGTCTCGCTTCTGATATAATCTCCGATCGAAATAGAGTTGGGCTTCTCGTTATTGGGGACTTCGTAAGGTGGGTTTATCCCAACTCAGGTCAAGAGCAGTTATATGAGATAAATCTAGAAGAAGGAAGCCATTGGAGATTGGAGCACGCTAAATTCATAATGGACAATATATTTCCAAACCGATGTTTGCTTCTTTTCATTTCTCCTCTTACCAATGATAAAGTGACCAAAGCGATAGCCGGTTTAGCTAGGAAAAAATATGAGATTGCAGTGGTATCTCCATGTCCAGTTGAACTCCAGAAAAAATATATTGATGTAGAGGATGAACTGGCCGAAAAAATTCAAACTATCGAAAGGAAGAACAGGATGGCCAAGTTGAGAAATTACGGACCTGTTATTGATTGGAATACCGATCAACCTCTAGAAGTAGCTATAGAGGGGGTGAGACGATACCAGACGAGGACTTAAATAATCAGCAAATTAAGGAACAGATTCTTGATCAAATACTGCCTGCCTTACGGAAAGGAAGACCTCTAATTAAAGCTCTCTTGACCAATATTCTGATGGTTATACTCATCACCAGTTTG
>CAYXPD010000167.1:0-3390 GCA_964466995.1 uncultured Thermoplasmata archaeon
AAGTACATCCCTGATTTAATCTACTTATCAGAATGACAGCCTACAAGAGAAAAGACGGTTATTACCACAAAGCTCAGGATGAAGGATATCGTTCTAGAGCAGTCTATAAGTTGAAACAGATAGATGAAAAATTTAACCTGTTCAAAAAGGGCAACGTAGTCGTAGATTTAGGAGCCGCACCTGGAAGCTGGAGTGAATATGCTGTCGAACGTGTAGGAGAAGGTAACGTTCTCGCTGTAGATAAAAAAAGGATCAGAAATATCGAAGGGGTATCTTTCCATCAGGGAGATATGACTGATAAAGATTTTCTAAGAAGAGTGTCTATTATCGCGGGCGATGTAGATGTAGTTATTTCTGATATGTCTCCAAACATAACCGGTAATTATTCTATGGATCATGCCAGGTCTATTTATCTTGCTCAGCAGGCACTCAAGTTCTGTTACGCTAATCTGTCTGAAGGGGGTAGATTTGTGGTGAAGGTTTTCCAAGGAGAAGATTTCGAAGATTATCTAGATAAAGTAAAAGATGCTTTCGCATCGGTTTACGGTCACTCACCTAGGGCTTCAAGAGAATCCAGCTCAGAGATGTATGTGATAGGGAAAAATTTCAAAGGTAGAGAGTAATTGATACTTGATAGTCGAAGGCACAACGCTTTTATACTACATGGATTCTTAAGCCAAAGCGCAATAACTAAATTCACTTTAGCGTCACTTACAATGGAGGAAACACTTTGCCTGAGGAAGAAAAAGATCAAGAAGAAGAGGATGATTTCCAATACATCGTCCGGTTGATGAATACTGACCTGGACGGAGACAAGCCTGTAGTCTACGCTCTTAGAGACATAAAAGGAGTAGGTACTAGAGTAGCAGAGATGGTGATAAATTCTACCGATGTCGATCCCAATGCCAAGATAGGATATCTAGAGGATGAAAAAATAGACGAAGTCAGAGAGTCCCTGATGAACTTTACAGATGATGCACCAGAATGGGCCGTAAATAGAAAAAGAGATCCAGTCACGGGGGAGAACAAGCATGTTCTCAAAAACGAACTGGATACAGCACACAGAGAGGACATCAACAGGATGCAGAAGATAAGTTCTTACAAAGGGATAAGACATGAAAGAGGACAGAAAGTCCGAGGGCAAAAGACCAAATCTAATGGACGTACCGGCATGGAACTTGGTGTAGAGAAGAAAGTCGCTAGGGCTCAAGCTGCCGGTGGTGAAGAAGAGGAATGATGATCATAAGGTGATGATACATGGGAGATCCAAAGTTCAGTAGAAAAAAATTTGAGAAACCCTCTCATCCATGGCAGGAAGAGCGGATAAAAGAAGAAAACGATTACATAAGGCATTACGCACTGAAAAATAAGAAGGAATTTTGGAAAGCACGTTCTATTCTAAAGAATATAAGGGCTCAAGCTAGAAACCTTCAGGCACGACTCAGATACGGTGAAAAACAGGCTAGTGAAGAGATGGACGACCTTTTGGAGAAACTCACGGATAAAGGATATCTGAAAGGACAAGATCATACTTTGAACGATGTCTTAAACTTAGGTGTGGAAAACATACTCAATAGAAGACTCCAAACACTCGTATATCACAAAGGTCTAGCCCACTCTCCAAAGCAGGCTAGACAATTCATAATCCACGGTCATATAGCAGTGAATGGAAGAAGAGTGACCGTTCCTAGTTATATTGTTAATAAGGAAGAAGAAACAACTATCCAGTATTATCCTAATTCTCCATTATCAGACGAACTTCACCCAGAGAGACCAGAAGAAGAGGTGACGCCTACAAGGATACCTAAGATGATAGAAAACGAACAACAGGGTCAAGGAGAATATAATAGGAGGGGATAAAGATGGGAAAATGGGGTATAGCTCACGTGTATGCGTCCTACAATAATGTAATAATAACGATAACAGATATCACAGGGGCTGAAACTCTCGCAAAGTATTCTGGAGGGATGGTCGTTAGGCAGGATAAAGATCAGTCCTCACCTTATGCAGCTATGGAAGCTGCGGAAGAAGCAGTAAAAGAGGCAAAAGACAAAGGGATCACCAAGCTCCATGTAAAAATAAGGGCTCCCGGTGGAAGCAAGTCAAGATCTCCCGGGCCTGGTTCGCAGGCAGCTATAAGAGCTTTTGCGAGATCTGGGATGAAGATAGGCACGATAGAAGACGTTACACCTATCCCTCACGACTCCACTAAAGCTAAAGGTGGCCGTCGAGGAAGACGTGTGTAGATATCAGAAGGGACAAAGATGGATATAGAAGTCAAAAAACTTGAAGAAAGGAAAGCTGAAATTTTGCTTTCGGATACCAATCCACCGTTAGCGAATGCATTGAGAAGAGTACTCATAGCGGATATACCTAAACTGGCTATAGAAGATGTTGAATTTCACTTAGGTACGATCGGGGCGGAAGAGGAAGATAAAGAATATGAAAGCGCCGCACCGATGTTCGATGAGATCATAGCTCACCGGCTCGGTATGCTGCCTATCCCAACTGACTTAGAACTTTTTGATTATAGGTCTGAATGTGATGAATGTGGAGGCGACGGTTGTCCGAACTGCACGATCATATACAGTCTAAACAAGAAGGGACCTTGTACAGTTTATTCTGGTGATCTGATCCCTGTCGGGGAGAATGAACTGAGACCTGTAGACGATCTTATACCTATAGTAAAACTCAACGAAGAACAAGCTTTGCTGATGTACGCTACGGCAGAACTCGGTACTGCGAAGGAACATGCGAAATGGCAGCCCACCAGTGGTGTAGCTTACAAATATTATCCTGAGATAGAGATCGACTCCGATGAATGTGATGAATGTGAAGAGTGCATAGAAGTATGTCCCGTAGATATCTTAAAGATTGAAGATGATGAATTGATCGTCACTGATGTTGAGGAATGCAAACTTTGTAAAGCTTGTGTAGAAGCCTGCGGGGAAGATGTGATCCAAGTTGAAGGTAGAGATGACAAGTTCATATTGACCTTCGAGACAGATGGCTCGTTGAGTACTGAAGATGCGCTTAAAAAAGGATTGGAAGTACTCGACGAAAAGTTCACAAATATGGTAAACTTGATCGAAGATATCTGATATGGGAAATCTATCTCTTTAATCAACAGAATTTAAATATCTGAGTTACTTCTCTGTTTTGCTCAAATAAATAACTGATCGTAGATACTTCGCGCGAGTGGCGTTCGGAAGCTAAGCTTCCGCAGGAATCGAATTCCTGCTCTCGCCAACTCGGTGTTGGAGATCCAAAACACTCTCGAAATTCGCATACGCTCATTTCTGCGAGGGTAGCCGAGGAATAGAATATTCCTCATTCCCCCTCGATTACTCGCTGATGCTCATAATGCGAGGGTAGCCAAGCTAGGCCAAC
>CAYXPD010000168.1:0-3387 GCA_964466995.1 uncultured Thermoplasmata archaeon
TCTTCGTCCCCATCGATGACCATGGAAAAATGTCTGTGAGGAAACTTTATGTCTAAAATACCTATTATTCCTATTCCCAATAAGATTCCAAATGTTGCGCTCCAAATAGTACCATCTTCGATAGCATGAGGTATTAATTCGTGAAAAGTTATAGCGACCATCACACCTGCGGAGAAACCTAGGAGAATGCTTAATATTCTATTACTTATCGTCTTGACTAAAACAACAGACAAACCTCCAGCAGTAGTTCCGATCACACCGCTGAGTAGGCCTATCAAAGCTATTGTGGTCAGTGCTGTTTCCATCTTGAGAAGCTTTAGGAATACCTAAAATATAAACATTTTCCTGTCGCTCTAAAAATAATTGGGCCGATACCCTTACTTTAAATAGCACATTTGGCATGAAGATATAAATGGGACTTTCATGTCTACTCATGACAAGTTATTAAGTTCGATAGTCGTTGTAGTTCTAATATTCGCGACAGTTTTTCTAAGTGGCTGCACTGAGGAACATGAAGGTCAAGTAGGTATTCCAGGAGATGCAGGATCTATCGGAGATTATCATGAAGAGGAAAATCGAGTAGAGATCACGATACCTATTTGGAATACTTATGATGAAGACAAAAGCATAGTGGTCCGATTCATGGTTGAAACTCTAGAAGAGAATGTATATGATGGTATCGAGATGTTAGAGCTGCCTGCGGATTCAGAAGATGAATACTCCCACTCTATCAACATACCCGAAGATGAATCGCCTGAAGATGTAGAGGCAAGGATATTGGTGTGGGAAGACGAATTCGGTATAGTCGAGGTTTCAGGCGAGCATCTTGAAAACTCAGCTCTAGTCAATGTGACTATCGGTAACACCCTCTATGAAGAAGAAGAAATCGCGATCCAGATAGAGGTGGAGACTGAAGAGGACATATACAGGAGGGTAAAAAGTGGGGTCAACTTGCCCGAGACCTCTATGGAAGAATATCAAGAAGAGATAACTATACCAGAGGGAGAAGAACCAGTAGATTACAGTGCTGAAATCATCTAACAATGGAATAGCCCCGGGCGGATTCGAACCGCCGTCGCCAGGTCCAGAACCTCACATGATTGACCTCTACACCACGGGGCTTTTGTGAAAGGCCGAGGTAAGAAGGAATCTTTGATTCCTACGCACCACGGGCTATAGCGAAGCTATAGTTTAGTGGTAACTTGGAATGCTCCATTCCGAAGCACCACGGGGCTTTTGTGAGATAGTTTAGGAAGATATTTGAGTATTTATTGGTCAGATACAAATTATGAGTTTCGATTAGTCCTGATAAAACAAGTACTTAAAAACATTATCGCATTGATCTTTTATTTTTTATGTGACTAATTCAGTTCTGTTCAGACATCTCATATTTGTAGATATAATGATTATTCTCTTCATCTGCGCGTTCAAAACCTTCCTCCTCCATCAGCTCGATTATCGCTTGATTATCCTTAGGTATACGACTTATAATCTCTTCCTCAGCATTATCTACAGCGTGTCTCAAGAGCATCCTACCGACACCCATCCTCTGATGATTCGGTAGGACTCCAATATGATCTATCTGGATTTTTTCTCTATCAACACAGATTATTGCTCCTATAGGTTTATCTCCTTCCCATGCGATAGCGGACGTCTTTTCAACCATATCTTTGAAAGATTCCTCTATCTCTTCCTGTATATCCCAGTGAGAATGGGGTTCAGGAAAGATAGAATAGATCAAATCAGTCAATGTTTCCCGACTGAGGGAATCTATCGGTTGGAGTTCTACGGTCATCAAAGATACATTATCTTTTGAGATAAAAGGATTATGCATTGCCTTTTGAAATACTTTAAATGAGTAAGTAGAAATAGTGAAAGTTTTCAGTAAAATCAAAAAAAGCTCAAAGATAATAAAGAAAAATAGAAAAGAATTTTTTATTTGTACTCCTGACAGTTATCGCAGTACCACCGATCGTATTCATCTATATGCCGCATCTGTTCACTACAATCTGGGCATTGGTTTTCCTGCTTTTGTTGCTGGGGTGGTGGAGATGGTTGCTGCTGCTGTTGTCGTGGTTGTTGCTGTTGTGGTTGTTGAGGGGGTGGCTGCTGCGACTGTTGCTGCTGTGCTGGTGAGGATTGCTGTTGTTTTGGTGGTGATTGCTGTTGTGGTTGCTGCTGTTGTCCAGGTGGTGGTGTAGTAGAGGGTTGGGCCGCATGTACTGGAACTTTGTAATCACCGCAGTTATCACAATACCAATTATCGTACTGCTGAACATATCTAAGAGTCGATCTACAGTCGGGACAGTTTTTAGCCTGGGTATCTATTTCGTTGAATTTGATATATCCCAATAAAATAAGAATACCTGATATCAATAGACCAAATATGAATCCAAGTATCATATAGAGAATTATATCCTCCTGAGATATTCTATACATTCCCTGGTCGATAGGAGTTATTACATTATCTACAAATTTATCTTTGATGAGGATGGCTAACACAGCTAGGACTATCTTGACAATCCCAGATAATATACTGAAACCTGAAAGAAAGATTAAGCCTGAAAGGATGTCTACTAATCCCCACAGCCCGGTTACTAATGCTGCTATTAAAAAGAATATAGCGGCGTATCTGAACATCTCCCTAGCTTCCTTTATTTTTGGTTGTAAATACGGATTCGAATTTGGAAACGACAGCATGTCTTCAATACTCATACATTAATCCCCATTTATATTAAGACAAATCATATCTCTATATGGGATTCGATATTTATATCTTTGCTTAGTATAGATCTGTACAATTTTGATCGACTAAGAATATAATTATGTGTGTGAAAATAACCATCTTTCTGATGATTGTAGGAAACCTTTTTTCACATTAAGAAAGTAAGTCTAAATATCTTTATTTAAAATATAATAAGTCCAAGTTATTTGACTGAATTAATACAATTATAAATTATTTTTAGAACTTCCTATATGTAGGGGAATAAGATTCAAAATTCCATTTACAATAATAAAGATTTTAGTAGCCCCTCTTAGATGACCGTACGATGAAGCTTTCAAAATTCGAGTACGACCTCCCTAAAGAGAAGATCGCCCAGAGACCTATGAGACCTAGAGACGAATCGAGACTTTTCTATCTTGGAAAAGATGAGAAGAAACATATTCGATTTCAAGATATAACCGAATTTTTTCGAGAAGGGGATGTACTCGTAAAAAACAGATCTAAAGTGATCCCCGCCAAGCTTGAAGGGAAAAAGGACACTGGAGGTAATATAGAGGTTCTATTCAACAGACCCTTAGATGAGGGATGGGAATGCCTCATAAAGGGCAGCAATATCAAAGAGGGGCGTGAAATAGTACTAGATGGAACAGAATATGAGATAA
>CAYXPD010000169.1:0-3379 GCA_964466995.1 uncultured Thermoplasmata archaeon
TCTCCTTCATTAGGTTCGCTTTGGGAGAAAGTCAGGTTAGTGATAGTTACATCGGGTAATTGCTGTTCTGTCCTCTCCAACTCAAAATCAGAAGAATTACTCATTAGCGATGAAAATAAGAGGATCATGACCACCAATAAGACGAAAACACTCATCGTTCTTCTCATATCTATCATTCCATCCTCCTCCTATTAGCCATAAATACACCTACGGAGAACAGAATTAGAGTGTAGAGAACCATGACGATAAGTCCTGTATAGAAATCAGGAGAGAACTGGCCAGGTTGACCTTCAGGTCCTCCACCTATCGGACCGGCTCCAACGAAGACGTCGGTGATCAATCCTTCGAAGTAAGTTAGAATATACCATGGTTCGACATCAACCAAAAATTGCAGAACGCTGCTTGTTATAGGTAGGATCATCATAAGAGAAAAGAAGCCCAAGAGAGTAGAGGTTATCTTTCTTTTCAATATACTGCTAAAGAAGAAGATAAGACTTACCGCGCTGGTGGTATACACAAGAGCTATAAAGAAGGACTTGAAAAATTCTATACTTATCCCTCCAGTACCATATATACCTATGATCTCCAGAGAGGTTGTCAAGTAATATATTGAAACTACAGCTAAAGTAGGTAAAAGCGCTCCGATATACTTTCCGATGAAGATAGTCGAATGTCTCTGAGGTGTAGAGAACAACAAGAGACCTGTCTTCTCTTCAAACTCTCCTACTACGGAATCACCTGCGAAAAGAGACCCGGAAATTATTATCAGTAGATTTACGAAACTGAGATTTAAATTTGCAAATTCCTCCGCAGTATCTGGGAAACTCGCCCATATCCTTGGGACTATATAAAATATCAATGGAAGTCCTATCGCCAATGCAAATGAGATGATCATCCTTTTCATTCTGAAATGTTTTTTCAACTCGAAAGAAACGGTAAGACAGGTATTCTTCACATCCTCTGAGATGTCTTCCATGATCGATTTCATTTGGGACCACCTCTTTCTCCCACCAGTGAAACGTAAAAGTCCTCCAGATCTGCCTTTTTCGGGCTGTAAGATATGATGTCATAACCTTCTTCTATTGTTCTCCTCAGTATATCTGCGGTCGATGCTGGATCACCTTCTTTTTTCATTATCCTGAACTTAGTTTGATTGATTTTCTCAACTTTATCAATAACTGGGATCTTTTTCAGCTCGTCTAAATCGCTCTCAGATAACTTCTCTAAAAACTCGACTTCGATTAACCGGTACTGTTTCATCACCTGGTCTATCCTTTCCACTGAATCTCTTTCGATCATTTTTCCATCATACAGGAATATAACAGAATCACAGACCTTGCTGACCTCGTCGAGGAGATGGGAACTGAGGAAAACTGTTACGTCCTTTTCTTGGAATCCCTTGATCAGTTCTCTCATCTCTCTAATACCCTCAGGGTCGAGACCTAAAACGGGTTCATCTAGTATCAATATAGATGGTTCATGGAAGATAGATTTTCCTATAGCCAACCTTCTTTCCATCCCTGTACTGAAAGACTCAATTTTCGAATGTCTCCATCCTGATAAATTGACCATCTCAAGTACTTCTTCTATTCGTTGGTCGATCTTTTCCTTCGACATCCGATATACCTTTCCAAAATATGTCAAAACTTCGTTCGGTGTCAAGTAGCCGTACACGCCAGGAACGCCGATCAACGAACCAACATCTTTGAGAGCTTCTTTTGGATATCTGTTAACGTCGATACCATTTATACAAGCTCTACCTGAAGTAGGTTCGATCAGATTTGTCAATATCTTGATGGTAGTTGTCTTACCAGCGCCGTTCGGACCTAGATAACCTACAACTTCTCCTCTCTCTATCTCGAATGAAACATCATCGACAGCGGTGATATTGTTTCCGAACTTTTTTACCAAATTTTCTGTCCTTATCACACAATCTTCCATTTTACAATCCCTTCTTGAATGATGAGTTATATCTCATTGATATATTAAAAAGACTTTCGTATTTATTAGTTTCGGGGGAAACTATATCTTTCGTTCTTTTCCAAGTACATCAACGACATACTCACTCCAAAATACCTACTTCATCTTCTACTTCCTCTATCAGATCTCCTTCGATGATTATATTTCTGGTCTTCTCTATATCATCACTCAGCGAACGGTCTTGCTCCAACGCATCTACATTTTTTCTCAGGTGATCATATGCGATCCTCACTCCTATTCCAGGATTTTTATCATGGAACTCTAGACCCTGGGCAGCTGACATCAGCTCTATAGCTACAACGTTCTCCACGTTCTCTAAAACTTCTTCGGCCTGTCTAGCCGAGATACTGCCCATGCTCACGTGGTCCTCCTGACCAGCGGAAGTAGGTATAGAATCTACACTCGCAGGGTGTGTGAGCACTTTGTTCTCTGAGACCAATGCCGCAGCGGTATATTGTGCGATCATGAAACCAGAATTGACACCCTCTTTTTCTGACAGGAATCTGGGCAGTCCGCTTTCTTCCTCATACATCAACTTATCAGTAGTTCTCTCAGATATGTCTCCGATCTCAGATATTGCAGAAGCCAGGTAGTCGAGTGCTAGAGCAACAGGTTGACCGTGGAAGTTGCCACCCGAGATAACATCCCCGTCAGGAAATACTAGAGGGTTATCATTAGCTGAGTTCATCTCGATCTTTAGGACCTTTTCAACGTAACTCAGCGCATCTTTGGTCGCGCCATAGACCTGCGGCATGCATCTTAGAGTGTAGGGATCCTGAACTTTATCACAGTCCTTGTGAGATTCTATTATCTCACTGTTGTTGGTCAATTTTCTTAAATTCTCGGCACACTCGATCTGTCCTTGGTGTGGTCTGATCTGATGTATCCTACAATCGAACACTGCATCGGTCCCTTCAAGAGCCTCTAAACTCATCGCACCTGCTATCTGAGCAGCTTTCAACAATCTCTTACCGTCATGGACGATCAATGCTCCTATCCCGGTCATAACTTGCGTTCCATTGACGAGGGCAAGCCCCTCTTTTGCCTTGAGTTCTACAGGTTTTAAACCCGCTCGATTCAAGGCTTCTTCTCCCGATAATTTCTCACCGTCATAGAATGCTTCTCCTTCTCCCATCAATACCAAGCTCATATGAGCCAACGGAGCAAGATCTCCAGAGGCGCCAACGCTTCCTTTGCAAGGCATTACCGGGTGTATACCTTCGTTCAACATGTCAACCAAGAGTTCGATCACCTTCAACCTTATTCCACTGTATCCCTTGACCAAAGTGTTAGCTCTGAGCAAAATCGTGGCTCTTACCACATCTTCGGCTAAAGGCTCTCCCACACCGCTGGCGTGACTTCTTATCAGGTTCTTCTGCAGTTGCTGTGTTTTTTCATT
>CAYXPD010000170.1:0-3370 GCA_964466995.1 uncultured Thermoplasmata archaeon
GAAGATCAATCTAAAGATATCTTATCTCTTTTTAACTGGGGAGAACAATTTATCAAGATGAATAAAGAACCGTTGGAAGACTACCGGGAAGCAGAAAGCAGCTCAGAGATAGTTGAAATACAGAAGGAGTATATGGAATAAGACAAGATCTTTGAATTCATTTCTCTGGAGGAAGCATGTTAGGTATGCCGTCCTCGATAGGATAGTCTATATCACATTTCTCGCAGGTCAAAGTTCCTTCCACTATCTCTTGGGAAGAATCATCATCTGAGGATTCATCTATCTCTTCTGAATTCAACTTCAATTCACCCTTGCACTCGGGACAGCGAAGGATATCTAGTAAATCTGTTTTCATATTCTGTCATCTCTTTAAAAACAAAAAATTTTTCCATCAAAAGGCTAAAACACATCTAAACTATCGGGTAGATCGTTCTTTTTCCTGAGATAGTTAACCTGAGTTCTAGTGTACCGGTACTTTATATCGCATTTTTCATCCTGAAAGTCCCAAGGATCGACTATCAAAAGATCATCTTCTCTTATCCACATCCGTTTTTTTAGCTTTCCAGGGATCCTGCCCAATCGGGATTCGCCATCCTCGCAGATCACTCGAACTCGTGCTCCTCCCAGCATATTTTCAGCTATAGCGAACATCTGTCCTTCGCTTCGATCGGGATAAGGCACCCTTACGACTTCATCTTCGTCTTCGTTGCTCAAAGTTATCAACATCCTATAAGATGTGGGCTTTATATATTCTTTGTTGAAAAGATAATCCATCTCTAAGTCTGAAATTCATCACAGTAGATCGTAAAGATATGGGCGGGCTACATAAGATAGGGTTGTCATGATACTTACAAGCAGCAATAATGAGACCAACGCTATAGGTTGTGGATTGACTACGAAAAAAAGAACCGTTCCACCAGCAGGAGGATGTTCCAACCATAAAGAGACCATAGTCAAAATAGCAACGCCTAGAGCCAATGAGACAGCTAATTCAAATGATAAGATAGAAGGGTAAGTTGTATGAAAAGCTAGACCTATTAGACCACAGACAAAATGGCTTCCTATAACACGTCTTGGATGGGCGGTTTTAGTATTTGGCAAAGCGAAAACGATAAAAGCTGTAGAACCAGCTGCCGCCACTAGTACAATTTCGTCACCAAGTAACGGTAAGTTGAGTCCCAAGTAAAGTACAAATGCTGCAAAAAAACTCTGAAGTACATAATTCTTTATCGTCTCTTTTTTGAGTTTCCTGTCGAATATCCGGATCATCAAACTTCTAAAAATAAAGATATAAAAAATATTTTCCCCCTTCAAACAGTCTATATTAAGACTTTTACTCAGCGAGAATTCATGATGAAAAAGAATATAATATCCCCGTGCTCCTACATAACTAGATAAGCATGAAACTAGAAGAAATATATGAACTAGCGATCGAGATGGGAATAGAAGGAGACGTTAGAGACGAAGAGGAACTGAAGGAAAAGCTAGAAGAGGCTGAAGAAGAGTTTGAAGAATTAGAGGGAAAAGATAAAGAAGTCTTTGACGAGCAAAGATTGAGTAATCCTTTCCAGGACTCTAGACTGCTTCACGGAGATCCGGACATTGAAGTGGAAAGGGTCATGACAGGCATAAATATAGATACTGGAGAGATCATGTTGGCCGATCGTTTGTCTGAAAAAGGCAAAGTGATAGATTTAGTATTGGGACACCACCCAAGAGGGATCGGTCTCTCTTCACTGCACGAAGTTATGGAACTGCAGAAGGATATGTTAGAAGAGTGGGGTGTTCCCATCAATGTTGCCGAAGGAATGGTCAAAGAAAGGATGAAAGAAGTCGAGAGGAAGGTTATGGGAGCAAATTACAATCAAAGTCTCGACGCAGCTAAACTTCTCGATGTACCTATGATGTGTCTTCATACTGTCACAGATAATCTTGTCGAATCATTTTTGACTGATAAAATTGAGGATCAATCTTTCAAAAAGGTAGAAGATGTACTTGACTTCCTGAAGGATATACCTGAATATCACGAAGCGAGAAAGTTCAATGCAGGGCCTGATATGCTAGTCGGTAGTGAAGACAATCGAGCAGGAAAAGTCGTCGTCGAAATGACTGGTGGTACTGAAGGAAGCAAAGACTCCTATGAGAAATTAGCCGAGGCAGGTGTCGGAACCATAATAGGTATGCATCTCAGCGAAGATCATAGAGAAAAAGTTGAAGAGAATCACATCAATTACATAATAGCGGGTCACATGGCCAGCGATTCTCTAGGGATGAACATATTTTTGGACGAGCTTGAGAAAAAAGGCGTTGAAGTAATTCCCTGCAGTGGCTTTATAAGAGTATCTCGAAACTGATGATAGAGATAAAAGATCTTAAAAAGTCCTACGGAGAATTCGAAGCCCTAAAAGGGATAAATATCTCCCTGGAAAAGGGCAAAATATACACTCTTCTGGGCTCGAACGGTGCAGGAAAGACAACTCTGATTAAGATCCTCACAGGACTTTTGCAGCCTGATTCCGGAACAGCCAGGATAGATGGGGGATCTGCTAGACAGGATAAAAATGTCAGAGAAAGGTTTGGATACATGCCTGAACATCCTGATCTCTATTCCAGGTTAACAGGTGAAGAGTTCTTACATATGATGGGATCACTCAAGGGGGTTGATGAAGACGTACTGTCCCAGAAAATCAAGGAGTTCTCTCAGGACTTAGAGATCGGCGAGCACATCCACAAAGAGATCGGAGGTTATTCTAAGGGCATGAAACAAAAGCTCCTGTTCATCAACGCTATCATAAACGATCCTCCCAATCTTATATTGGATGAGCCGACGAATTCTTTGGATCCTAGATTTTCTCAAGACATCAAATCTAAGATCAAGGACTTGGCGTCACAAGGAAAATGTATACTGATGAGTACTCATATAACTCCCGTAGCGGAAGATGTTGCAGACAAAGTAGGGATAATAGAAAAGGGAGAGCTGGTAGCTGAAGGAACTGTTAGCGAGTTGAAGAGAGTGAATGGCTCAGATAACCTTGAAGAGGTATTCATAGAGGTGATCAATCACGCCCAACAAGTCTCTTGAGCTGTTTTCTTCGGATATACTAAAATCCTTTAGAGGGGTTAAACGGAAGATCAAGGAACATCCCTTGATGACCCTCTGGTTCATTTTTCTTATGTTTGGAGGTTTTTGGCTCATACTGTCTATGGTAGAATTTTTAGCAGATCTTGACGAACTCCTACTCAACCCCTCCCAAGGAAACGTCCTTTTCAGTATATTTTTCTTTTTTTCAGCTAAGTCTGCTACCGAAACACTAGAAGGAGTCTTGAGAGATAAGTCTCAAAAGTATTATTTTTCTTCTCCATTGGATTC
>CAYXPD010000171.1:0-3366 GCA_964466995.1 uncultured Thermoplasmata archaeon
TGGGTGTAACTGAACCTTTACGTATCTAGCGATTTTTCCTCACTAGTTCCTCTTAAATTCAGCAGTTCTAGCATACTCTACGTCATATCCTAAATCCTCTAGGGCTTTCACAGAGGAATTAGATATGTTTTCATCTAAGAAAAACTTATCAGTCATCTGTGTATGTCCTTAACTTCTTTTCCCTTATGACATTAGCAGCGTATCTTATAATGCCCCTAATCCCCTCGTCAGTCAATCCGTATTCTCCTTCGACCTCTTCAAGTGTCATGTTACTTTCTAACATACCTGAATCTTCATCTACCGTTATTTGAGTGCCTTTGATTACTGGCTTGCCATGTCTCATATTTCTCATCTATCACGATCTCTGCCATACATTTAATTTGTTTGAAAATCAACCGTCTATCTCAATCGAGAAAAGAGTCTAAATTCTCTTTTTCTATATACGTTTTATCCTGGGGCATTTAACCCTCTTTATATATTAAGAAGAGTGCTCCCGGGGGGATTCGAACCCCCGTGATCGGCTATCTCTGGCCTTTTATCGGCCTCGAAAGGCCGAGATGATTGGCCGGACTACACCACAGGAGCAAATTATGAAGTAATTTGCGACTTAGTGGAACTTTGTTCCACGCTAGGAGCAAAGACGAATGGAAAGTCGCGACGGGGATGTTTTAGATAATAACCCCAATAAATAGTTTACTCTAATCCAATGTTTCGGCCTAACACCGTATTTCCGTTTTCATCCGAAAGATTTATAGTTTTACTAATGATGATTCGAGCGGTGGTTGTTTGAAAGAAGATCCCTTCGTTTATGCTCATAAAAAAGAAAAAGAGATCGTTTGGATGAGCCAAAACACCAATCAATTGGAGACTACACCGAAGATAAATGAAAACATTATCGAAGCTGTTGAAGAAAATAAGTACAATCTTTATCCCTACAAACAGGGTATTTTAGGTCTGAAGGAAGTTCTGCTCGAAGATCTAGGTCTCACTGAAGGTTTTGACGCCTTGATAACTAACGGAGCGATCGAAGCCACCTACGGGTTGACTAGAGCCATGCTGGATGGCGGTGATAACGTCATCGCTTCAGATCCCAGCTTCATGCCTATCCACCACCAGGTTGAACTCTGCGATGCAGAGATGAGGGAGATAGATGTTTACGATCCGCCTTACAAGATGACCGTAGAGGAGATAAAAGAACAGATAGATGAGAACACGGAGATGATCTTGCTTATCGATCCACTTAACCCACTTGGATCTACGTACGATGAGGATGAGGTTAAGGCCATATGCGACATAGCCGAAGATGAAGACCTATGGATAATAGATGATATCACCTATCGAGATTTTGCTTATGATCACACTCTTACGACTGAATTCGTTCCGGAAAGGACCTTTTTGGTATACAGCTTTTCTAAAAACTGCGGATTCGCGGGAATGAGACTCGGGGCAGTGATAATGCCAAACGAGTTATCGGACCGCATCCATAAATACCGAACTAACGTTCTATCTGCTAACGTTCTAGCCCAAGTTGGCGCGAAGACAGCCTTAGAGACCAAGGATGAATGGTTAGATGATATGGTGGGCCAGTCGAGGAAAAACCAGCGTTTGATAAAGGAATGCATTGAAGAGATAGAGGACGTTTTTCTACCTGTTTATCCTTCTAACACTAACATGTTTGCCATCGATATCGGAGAAACTGGGATAAGTCCCGAGGATCTTCAAGAAAAACTCCTCTACGAACATGATGTATTCGTGAGATCTGGTACCTACGTCTCGAAAAGTTCTGGCGAGGATTTCATCAGGGTATCCTTCACCGTTCCTGAAGAAGGCGTGAGAAGATTTATTGATGTTTTACCCGATGTTATAGATGAGTTGAGATCATGAAACCTGTAGATGTTGGCATATATGAAAAAGATGGGAAATTCTATACCCTAAATCTCATACCTGGAGAGGACGTATACGGGGAGGACCTGATCGAAGAAGAAGGTTTTGAGTATAGAGAATGGGATCCGGAGAGAAGTAAACTGTGTTCTTTCCTCGAAAAGGAAGGATCGATCCCTATCCAACCTGATATGGATATCCTGTATTTAGGAGCGGGCGACGGAACGACCGTGAGTCATTTGTCTGACATATTGGCCGAGGGAAGGATATTTGCGGTTGAGACCGCAAGAGACCCCTTTAGAAATCTTCTTTCACTATCAAAAGAAAGGAGAAATATATTTTCGATAATGGCTGATGCGAGAAATCCAGAAAGATATGAAGGGATCGTGGGAGATGTGGACTTTCTTTATCAAGATATTTCTCAGAAAGATCAGACAGAGATATTTGTTAAAAACCTCAAATTTCTAAAAGAGGGCTCTCCTGGCATGATCGCAGTTAAGGCTAGGAGCGTTGACACGTCTAAAGATCCAGAGGAGATATATGACGAGGTAGAGAAGGATTTGAAAGAACAAGGCTGCGATGTTCTCATGAGAAAAAATATTTCTCATCGTCAAAAAGATCATTTGATGATAGTTATAGAAAAATGAAATTTTGAAGAAACTTAATTCCAAAGATATTTTACCCCCTCTAAATATTTACTCTCGATGATCGATATATTAAAAGATGAACAGGAATTTTACAAGAATATCTGGGGAAAACTTTTCCTCTTCTTTATCCCCTTTCTTATAGGATTCTCCTATGTAGGCCTTCTTTACTTGATGTTGGGTAATACTGATACATTCTGGATAATCGGTTCAGCGATGTTTGCGTATCTTTTCCCACCTTTTGGAAAAGAGACTGTGATACCGACTACAATAGTTGCATTATTAGCGTTAGAATTTATAGAATTGTCTCCTTTTGTAGCAATTCTTATGGTATCAGGATCTGTCGCCTATGTGGATGTGGTTACCTCGTATTTTCTCTTATACAACTTTTACATAGCTAAAAAGATCCCTCTTTTGGGTAGTTGGATTAACAAGTCCCAGGAATTGGGAACTAAGGCTATGGAGAGAAACGAGTGGATAAAAAGGCTGGCTTTCTATGGTGTAGCGACCTTCGTGGTAGTACCATTCCAAGGAAGTGGTGGTGTGGGTGCATCTATTCTAGGCAGAGTTGTCGGTCTGAACAAATACTATGCATGGATATCGATAATCACTGGTGCTTTCATAGGTAGTTTTTTGATAGGTATTGTTTCCTACTTTACTGGAGGTGCGATTTTGAGGGCGTTTAGAACCAATATTTTCTTAGGTGTTGTAGCTTCGATCCTGGTCATCGGAGCTTTTATATTCCTATATACTTCTTCGAAATCCCGATTTTTCGGTAAGTCGGGATGAAAACGAGGTGTAAAAAAATGAAATTGAAAAATAGAAATATACTCGTGACAGG
>CAYXPD010000172.1:0-3350 GCA_964466995.1 uncultured Thermoplasmata archaeon
TCTAAATACAGAAAAGAGACTCAGGAACAAGGTAAAACCGATATGGAATACGGTTCGGGAGAAGCCCTCCATCCCTTGAACGTCGAGATAGGTGCTTTCCCTGTCAAAAACTGGGAAGCAGGTTACTTCAAAGACGCTTATGAAAAACTAGACGATCCAGAAGCTGGTAGGATAGACATCGATCCTAGGAAGTGGACTGAGGAATACAGAGAAGGAAGGAGACCTTGCCCGTATTGTACCAAACCATGCAGCCAGTTTTTCAAAGCTGAAGATACTCCTTATGGTGACATAGCTATCGATGGACCTGAATACGAAACCCAGTACTCACTCGGTGGGAACTGCGGTGTAGATGATGTAGAAGCCGTTGCCAAGGCGAATGAGATATGTGACAAACTCGGGCTTGATACGATATCGGCAGGTGTCACGGTGGCATGGGCAATGGAAGCATACGAGAAGGGACTGTTAGAGACTGATTTGAACCTAGAGTTCGGTAACCCAGAAGCGATGATAGAGGCCGTAAAAAGGATGGGGAAGAAAGAAGGTGATCTGGGTGAACTGCTCTACAACGGTGTCAAGGATGCCTCTAAAAAATTGGGCGAAGGTTCTGAAGAATTTGCGATACACATGAAGAATATGGAACCACCGGGATACGAAGCTAGAGGGATGTTCGGTATGGGTCTCGCCATGGCTGTAGCACCTAGAGGAGGAGATCATCTCACATCCTGCGCTTATGCATTAGATTACGGAGGGAGTTTCTGGTATTTCGACGATTACAAAAGGAGAGACGTGGTCTCTAAAGGATTCCCTCTGAAGATGATGGAAGATCTGATGATGATCTTCGACATGACAGGCATATGCAAATTCTCTAGAGGTATATATTTAGACAAAAATCAAGTAGAATTGGTTCAAGCGATTACAGGGTGGGACGTCACAAATGGTGAGTTGTTAGAGGCCGGAGAACGGGGTCATAATGTAGCGAAAGCATTCAATGTCAGAGAGGGCTTCACCAGAGAAGATGATGTACTTCCTGAAAGGATGTACAAAGAAGAAGTGCCCTATGGTCCTAATGAAGGGGCGAGAATAAAAAGAAGGAACTGGGAGAAAGCTCTAGATAGATACTACACCGCTAGAGGCTGGAGTCTTGAAGGCGTACCTACCGAAGGTAAGTTGGAAGAACTAGATTTGAGTGATGTAGCCGAAGAGGTCGGAGCCACCAAACAGTAAAACTCTCTTAATTCTTTTTATTTTTAAAGTCAGTTAACCGTAGATCGTGCTTCTTCATCTATTTTCAACACCTATCTTCCAATTTATCTCCAAGTTCTTTTCCTTTCTCTAATATCTCGATAATCTCCGGCTCGGATACTTTATAATAAATACGTTTTCCATCTCGTTTTTTTTTCGATTAGCCCACATTCTGGCAGTTCTTTCAAATGATGGCTGGTAAGCGACTGTTCGAGATCAAGACACTCCAATATCTCTTTGACACATCTATTCATACGTATTTTTAAAAATTTTTGCGAATCTTTCGAGCGGGAATGCAAAGAAGTGTTCATACAACTATATATTGAAGTGTATTTCCGAGTAGATAAGTGAGACCTATCGCCACGAAAATAGCTGATACCCAAGCACCTGAAGTTAAAGCTATCTTTTTCTTCCCTACACCTGCCCCACCTACAACGAGACCACTGCCAATGGTAGAGGCGATTATAGCCTGACTAAATGAGATCGGAACTCCTAAAAAAACCCCTATCTGAGCGAGAATGGCCGCCGTACCTAAAGCTGAAACTGATCTCCTAGGCCCTAGATTCGAATATTCAAAGGAAACAGCATCGATTATTTTAGGAGACAAAACCCACGCTCCGACAAGTATCGACACACCTCCTAAGATTAATAGAAGGATCAAATCGAATCCTAGACCCATCAATGGACCTACAGCCTTTCCAACCGAATTCGCCCCGGCAGTGAAGGCTACAAATATTCCCATCAAAAGAGTGAGGTACTGAACTGGCTTTTTTGATCCTTCTTTTGAAACATACTTTTGGAGTAGGGAGGATATAATATAAGCTGAAATTACCGCCAAAATCGGAACTATAGCCCAGTAACCGACGATCCTCTGGATTGTGCTCCATCTTATGTCGTCACCAAAACTGTAGGCACTACCTATGACGGATCCTACAATAGTAAAAGCAGTAGGCATTGGGTATTTTGTCAATACGCTGATGATGACTAAAACTGAAGCTACAACCAAAATAGTGAGAGCTTGAAGGGTTTGTATTTCTCCAAATATCATTCCACTACCTACGGTGGCAGTAACTCTTCCTCCCTGAACGATAGCTCCTAGACAGGCCGCTAGACCTGCTAGTAGTGCGGATTTCAATATCCCTATACTTCCAGAAGATGTTACCGGTCCAAAAGCTGGTGGAACTGCAGACGACCCTATCGATATACCCATGAAGATAGATGCTATAACTGCAAAAACTGTTATGAAGTCTATCATTAGTTATCTTCCTTGAGACCTTTTTTGATCGTTTCTCTAAGTTCCTCATCTGGTATATTAACGGTCAAAAGATAGTGGTCTTCGTTTTTTTCTTCTAGGTTCACTGAGAAATGCTCAGTATCGAAATAGTAAGGGTTGAATTTCAGCATCACCTGTTCGTATATAGCTTCCTCCATCTTTCGTAGAGATTTTATCGATTTAGAGCTGACTAAACGGTTGATACACTTAGACGCATCTTTCAATTCTCCGCTAGCGGATTTCCTTTCGTCGGTACTCTCACCATCCTTTTCCTTATCTTCAGACCTAGAATTTTCGTTATTCTTACTAGAATCATCTTGAGAATCTTCCGATTCTGATTTTACCAAACTGTTAACACCTTCCGATGCACCTTCTTTGATCTCCACGATAGCCGATTTTCCTTTCTCTTTAGCTCCGTTGATACCCTCTTTGACTTTTTTACCAGCAGATTTGAGTTCTTCATCAGTTCCTTTGAAGTCTTTTTCTACATCCTTTTCTTCGATCGATGCTTCTTCAGCTGTTCTTTTAGAGAGCTCTTCCTCATCTTCTTCTTCACGGGGGCGCCATTTTTTATAACCCTCTATAGAATCGTCCATGTCTTCCGTCGGGATCTCCTTCTCATAACTTTTTTTCAGTATACCCTCCAACTTTCTCGCAAAACCACACATATCCTCCCAATCCCCTTCAATCTTTATACCAGAATGGGTGGTTTCCGGCGTTTGTTTATTCATTGGTGATTCTATGTAAAAATCATATTATAAATAAATTTCGGTCCGTGTATGAGGATGTCAACTTAATCACCTCGTAAAATGATACATGCTTACAAACGAATCCA
>CAYXPD010000173.1:0-3287 GCA_964466995.1 uncultured Thermoplasmata archaeon
GGACTTTCAGTCAAGCCGCTGACGGGAAAGTTTTCCAACGCTCTTTTTGTTTGTATACCATAGTAAGCCTCTTTAGGTACTTCTTTTTCCCCTATACTATCCTTTTCAATCCTCGTCATCCTTTATCTCCTCCAGTTCTTGCCTAGCTTTTCCGATGCCAAAATTAGGAGGCACGCCTTTGGGGCAAACCTTCTTGCAGTTTGTGTGGAAATCACAATCCCACCAACCATCTTCATAATCCGCGAGTTTCAATCTGTTTTCTTCATCACTCTCTCTAGAATCTAAATGAAAACGGTAGAGCTTTGCGAGAGCTGCTGGACCAAGGTAGTCTTCATTCTCACCGTTCACTGGACAGCCACCGAAGCAGGCAGCACAGAGAATACAGTTAGTGTAATCTTCAAGTTCACTGACCTTTTTTGGCTCCATCAAGTGTTCTTTTTCGGGTTCTTCGTCAAATTTCATATAAGGCTCTATCTTCTCATAGTTCTCAAAGAATTTCTCCATATCAACTATCAGGTCTTTTTTGACATCCAGATGGGGTAGTGGTTCTACAAGTATGTACTCTTCAGATAGTCCTTCGCCTTCATCGAGAGCTTTATAGTGTTCAAGCTCGCTCTTTTGCTCTTTTACTCTCTTGGTTTGAGTCCTGCACGCTAACCTTGGAACCTTGTCGATCAACATCGCGCAGGAACCACACACCGCGCCTCTACACGAATACCGGAAAGAGAGAGAATCGTCTATATTTTCCTGTATATGGAATAGAGCATCTAAGACTGTCTGGCCCTCTTTGTGAGGGACCTCATAGATATCGTAATCTTCTTTTTGGCCGTCGTATCGGTAAATTTTGAACTTCATCAATATTCACGCTCCTTTACTTCGAATCTTCCAAGAGTGACGTCTTCGTAGCGAAGTTCAGGTCCCTGCTCTGTTTTTTCGACCATGGTGTGATAAAGATACTCATCATCTTTTCTTTCCGGATGATCTCTCCTGAAATGCGATCCCCTACTTTCTTTCCTCTCTATAGAGCCAAGAGCGACGACTTCGGCTATGTTCAACATGCTCTTCAACTCTAGAGTTCTGACAAGAGCGGTATTGAACTCTTCATTTCCATTATCGATATGGACCGAATCGTATCTTTCCTTCAATTCCCTGATCTTCGAGAGTCCTTCTTTCATCGATTCTTCTTCCCGATAAACACCGAAATGTTCGAACATGACTTGTCGAAGTTCGTCCATAAGATCGCTATAAAGTATATCTCCCTCTCCATGGATCAGCCTTTCGATCTCTTCTTTGTCTTCTTCTAGCGTCTTTTTGATCTCTGTTTCGTCTTTTTCCTTCTTCTCCAATGTTTCACCGATCTTTTCTCCTGCTCTTCTACCGAATACTACGGTTTCTAGTAACGAATTACCTCCTAATCTGTTCGCTCCGTGAACGCTGACGCAGGCGCATTCTCCCACTGCATAAAGACCGTCGATTTTTGTTTTACCATCGACATCTACATCGATACCACCCATGGAGTAATGTTGACCGGGTTGTACGGGGACTGGTTCTTCGACTGGATCGACACCAGCGAAGTCCTGGGCTATCTGTCTTATGCCGGGCAGTCTTTCATCTATCTTCTCCTTTCCTAGATGTGTGAGGTCGAGATGAACGTACTCGTCCTCGAAAGCCCTTCCCTCTTCAGCTTCAGTGATTATTGCCCTAGCTACAATATCTCTCGGTGCGAGTTCCATAGCCTCCGGAGCGTAATCTTTCATGAACCTTTCTCCATCCTTGTTTTTTAAGTAACCTCCTTCACCTCTCGCTCCTTCAGTCATCAGTATATTTGAGTCGTAAAGAGTTGTTGGATGGAATTGTATGAATTCCATGTCCTCTAATGGGATTCCTGCCTTATAGGCTAAAAAAGCGCCATCGCCGCTATTTATCAGAGCGTTGGTCGACCTGTTGAATATTCGGCCATAACCGCCTGTTGCGAGAACAACGACATCAGAAGAGAAGCCGACGAGTTCTCCTTTCTCTATATCCCAGGCGATGCAGCCCTGTATTTCCTTATTTTCGACCACTAGAGAAGTGACGAAATACTCGTTGTAGAAGTCAAGCTTTTCCGCAATGGTCTGCTCGTACAGCGTGTTGAGAAGGTTGTGTCCTGTTCTATCTGCCGCATAACAGGTCCTAGGAACTCCTGCACCACCAAAAGGACGTTGAGCTATCTTTCCGTCCTCTAGGCGTGAAAAAACTGTTCCCATATGTTCCAGTTCAAGCACGACATCAGGTGCCTCTTTACACATTATTTCTACAGCGTCTTGATCCGCTAGATAATCAGAACCTTTCACCGTATCGAAGGCGTGATCTTTCCAATTATCGTCTTCAGCTTCAGGAACATTTGCCAGCGAAGCGTTGATCCCTCCTTGGGCCGCGACGCTGTGAGAACGAAGCGGATGAACTTTCGAGAGAACCGCCACATCTCTACCCTTTTTCCCTGCCTCTAGTGCTGCTCTCAATCCAGATAATCCGCCTCCGATCACTATCACTTCATGCTCGTGTATTTCGATATTTTCCATCTAATTCCACCCTATCGTTTTATCAAATAAGAGGGATAAGGATATTAAGACATTAGGGTGTTATGTTGAACAAAAGCTTTATATTTGCCTTTAAAAATTATTATATCAAGGAAGGGATAGTATGAGGAAAGTACTTGTTCCATTGTTGGTTGTTCTTTTTATATTTGGATCTGGTAATTATGTTCTTCCTTCTACTACCGTTGGATATGAAGACGGAAATGAAGAAAAATTTAATTTAGATATCAACGTTTCTATTTTAGATGACTATCCTTTTGTTGGTGGTCAGATAGATCCAGTTAGAGCAGGTATTACTGATCCAGAACCCGAGTCTCATAACTATTCAAAAAATGCGGAGATCACAGTTACAGCTATCCCAGAAGAGGGTTGGAGGTTTACTCATTGGAGTGGCGATGTTCCTGAAGAACTATCTGAAGAGAGAGAGTTCACGATTTCCATGGAAGATAATAAGAACTTGACAGCAAATTTCAGAATATTAGAAGAGGACGAGTACCTTAGAACGGAAAAGGAAACGTACGAACCCAGAGAGGATGTTGTTGTAGAAGTCAAAAATAATGGATCAGCTGGTATGGTTCCGATCATATATTCTTTTAGAATGCAAATCAAAAATAAGGAGACTGGAAATATAGTTCACGGACCATTAATTGGACCTGGATTAGATGTAGTTCCTCCCTATGGCCATACAGAACATTTTATTTGGAATCAGAC
>CAYXPD010000174.1:0-3277 GCA_964466995.1 uncultured Thermoplasmata archaeon
TATCACTTCATCAAGCATAGTGTCATCTATCCAAACGCGGTCTTTACCGCAATCGAGTATTTCTGCTGCCAACCTTTTTTGATATTTGATATCCATGAAGATCACCTTATGATGTAGGATTTAATACTCTAATATCATTCTCTTCTGCTTTCTCCTCTATCTTCAATCTTTTCCTCATACCAACGCCGTGAGCGATCCTAACAGCTTGTTTATCTGAGTCGATATCCTCTAAATCATCCAAATTATGTACGAGGACTTCCTCAAATCCTGATGGATGTAAACCTCTCACTTCTTTTGGTGAACGGAAACCGATCTTTACATTAGAGGGCCTGTACTTTTTATTCTGTCTAGCCTGCGAATGAAGACCCCGAGGCTTTCTCCAAGTATCTTTGTCTATTTTCGAACGATAGAACCACTCTTGATGGTTGAAAGTAGGTCTCTTCTCTTTGATCTTTTCTCTCTCCTTCAACATCTCTTCGGTTTCTTCGTCGAGGTCGGGCTTTTTCTTTACTTCGTAATCCTCATCTTCTTCTGCCATCTTTAATCACCTCTTCAACTCAAAGGTTTACCGGCTTTTTCGGTTATATATATCCCGTCTTGGAATACTCTCGGATCCGACTTAGATATCTTCGTCGTGGATTCGATATTCGCGGCGGTTTGAGCAACGGCTTCCTTGTCAGGGCCTCTCACTGTGATCTGATTCCCATCTACTTCAGCTTCAGTAGATCCTATGACTTCAGCATCCCTAGGTTTGTTTTCCCCAACGAAATTCTTGATCACCACCTTATCTTGTTCAGCGGTCACTTCCATGGGGAAATGAGAGTATAGAATCTTTAGTTTGTAAACGAAGTCCTCCTGCGCACCTTTGATCATGTTTTCTACATGAGAGCTGTAAGTACCAAGAAGCGCTTTTTCCTTTTTACTGGGTCGGTCCACCCTCAAAATAACCCTTTCATCTTCTACTTCGAAAATGATGGAAGGATGGGAGAATGTTTTTACGACCTCACCATTTTCACCAGATACTTTAATCTCATCATTATGCTTCTCTACCGAAACGTTTTCCGGTATCTTTATTTCTTCTTTAGCTTCCAATTCAACTGGCATGATTATCCCTCAATAAACGTAGGCCAATAACTTTCCTCCTGCACCTTTACTCTTCGCTTCGGAATGATCCATAACTCCTTTATTAGTTGTCAATATAAGGACTCCAAAACCTTGAGCAGGTAGATATCTAGATTCGTAATCTTCGATATCAGTATTTTTCAACGACCATCGTGGTTTAATCACTTTACATTCGTTGATATTGCCGTTAAGAGCAACATTATAAGTGCCTCCTCTTCCGTCTTCGACATACTCAAACCTTTTGAGATAGCCGTTCTCCTGCATCACTCTAAGAACCCGACCGATCAGTTTAGAGGCGGGTTTTATTTCACATTCTAACTTTCCGTTATCTTCTGCGTTGTTTATTTTTGATAACGCGTCATTCAATGGGTCATGTTTCATCTTTTTCACCTCAAGAGTGTTTTTTAAAACCTAGATCTTCCGCGATCTCTCGGAAACACTGTCTACATACGTGGAGACCGTATCTTCGTATTATACCACGTTTCCGACCGCAACGTCTGCAGCCCTCTTTTCTCCCGTAATCTTTTTCGGGCTTTAAACCTTCTTCTTCGCTCATCTTTCATACACCTCCAGATCGAAAGCCTTCTCCATAAAACTTATCGATTCTTCTTTGGTCATTATTTGTTCATCCGGGAGACTTTTAGACTGCTTTCTCCTGTGTTTTATGCGCTCTCCTTTCCTTCCTATCTCGACAGAGATATCCATCCCGAAAACACCTATCTCAGGATCATAAGATGCCTCTTCAAAATCAGTATAATCGCTTATACCAAAATTAAGATTGCCGTGATCATCAAAACTGCTTGAAGGCAAGCTATATTCCTTGACCCAAAAAGCTTTGTTCAAAAAATCATAAGCATTCTTTTTCCTCAGAGTCACTTTACAACCGATAGGTTGTCCCTCTCTTATCCCGAATTCAGCGTTGGTCGTATCAGCGAGTGTTTCAACAGGCTTCTGATCTGTTAACATCTCTAAAACATCAAAGGCCTTTCTGAGTTTTTCTCCGCCTTCTCCGACCCCTATGTTAACAACACACTTGACCAAACGGGGTTTTCTCATAGAATTTTCATACTTCATATAATACCCACCTCAGGTATCTCGATTATCGGTTTATCTTTTCCGACAACGAATGCGTAGTCTTCAACAGTTGTGATACCAGATTCAAAATGAACAAAGTTTGGTTGAGAGCCTCTGATCACCTCATATTCTTTTATCGTTCCTAGCTCGCCTATATGATCTCCCCCAGTGACTAATGCCATCTGTCCTTCTCCAAATTCTAAACTATCGAGTATTTTTCGAGAGGGTAATTGAAGCTTCAAGACATCTTTAGTCTTGTATTTACTACCATCCTCAGTTCTAATATTTGTACCGTCATGAAGGTTGTACTGTGTTATGCCTCCTTTTAAGGTTGTTTTATCCTGTATCCTTACCGGTTTCCATCCAGCTTGACTTTCATCTATGGATAAAAGCCGGAACTTTCCTTTCTGATCGAAAAGCACTCGGTAATTCTCTGATATGTCGGGGATCGAAATAACATCCATCAATCCAACTGGTCTGTTTTTATCCGTTGTCACTTTTCCATCAACCTCGACCTTCCTTTCAGCAAGGATATGTTCAGCTTCCTTAGAGGTCTCAGTATATCTCAGTATATCTCTCAAAACGACTATCAGCGGAATACTTGTATCAGCCGAATGTGGGCCCGGAGCAGGGCTTGGAGCCCAGAACGACTCTTTAGTGGGGATACCCCATTTCTCAGTAGGCGCATTATAACGCTTGTTGTGTTGGCTCATTCATTATCCTCCTCTTGTATGCTTTCTAACTTTTCCTTTCTCCAAGGGTCAGAGAGATCTAGATCTGTGATCTTAAGATTTGAAGGATGAACTCCATAAGCCTCTTTCGACTCATCGGCTTTTTCTACGGTGACATCCTCTATGAAAACCTTTTCGTTTCTTCTATCTACTTCAGCTACCGTATCGATATGTCCTTTAAAACTTCCTCTCATAACTTCTACTTCATCCCCCTCGATCACAGGTATGCTTCTCGTACCATATTTTTCTTTCAGATCTTCGGATAGCATAGAGGACATCATCTTTCTTTTCCTATGCTTGGGAGCGTTTTCCCGTCTTTTCCTCTGTTTTCTCCTTTTTTCACTCATCTA
>CAYXPD010000175.1:0-3273 GCA_964466995.1 uncultured Thermoplasmata archaeon
TAACCCAGCAAAAAAGCTGGGCCAATCTCTAAATTCACTAGTAAAAGTTATCGCTAAGGTCATCACGAGACCTAGGATCAATCCTCGAACGATGAAATTTTTGTCGGATTTTATGAGTTTCACATCATAGGCCAAACCTATCAAAAGTCCCATCACGACCCTATTGTACCACATGGCGAACAAGAACATCCAATTACCTTCGAACCCTATCCTCCAACCCACACCTACGATACATAATATTCCTAGAAGTGCTCCAGCTAAAACTCCAATGATCGCCCTTCGCTTCTTTTTCATATATTTATCATTGATTTTAAAGTATTAAAAATTAATCTAATTCAATCTTCGTCATACTTTTCGGTATGATCGCATTCAGGATATCCCGTACATCCCCAAAATTTTCCATACTCGCCTTCTCTGACGACCATCTCTTCTCCGCACTCTGGGCAAGTTTTTTTCTCATCATCCTTGAGTTTCTTTGCCAAAAAATGATCTTCTAGAGCTAACTGTGAAAGCTCATCCGCTTTAACATTGTTCTCACGCCCAACGTGTTCAATTATCACTGTTTTGTTTCTTTCCTGAAAGTATCCTAAGAGATCCTTGACCTCTTTATAAAGATCTTTCAAATTCTCCGAATTGACATTCCATTCTCCATTTACCTGCTTGACGACCAATTGAGAGTCAGATTTGATGGTGATCTTTTCGAATTCTAGATCAGAATCTTTTATCCATTCTAAACCTTTTATAACCGCCATGTACTCGGCATAATTGTTCGTCACTCTTTCATCTAGTAGTATATTGTAATCTTTTCTTACGGTTTCAGAGTCTTTTTTCACGAGGTAGCCGTAAGAGGCGATTCCCCCATCTTTTCCACGGTATGCCCCGTCTGCCTGCAAGGATATTTCACTCATGATTCTAGCTCCACCTATTATACATGATTCATCATTTTTTATTGGTATTATAATTTACTGAAAAGCTTACAGTTTTCGATCTCAACATTTTATTTAAAACTCTTTTAATCGATCTCAAATTTCTTGTATAACCGGACCAAGCAGTCTATAGCGGAACACTCTTCTTTAGAGAATAGGCCGATGATCAGGAAGGCAAGAACTCCAACCGTAAATATCACAAGGGCAGCGATAGTGAAGAGCCCCTGGTACTCGAAACGTGCTAGGATTATCCTGTTGATGAAGATCCCTACTGCACCTCCTATGAACATGTTGAAAGAAGCGAGAGACATGACCGTTCCTCTTTTTTCAGGGAGATATTGTTGAGAAGTCATTATTATAGTGACTTGTAGTATAACGAACGCTAAGCCGAATCCGAATAGAGCCGGAAGTACATAATAGATACCCAACCAAAAGCTGATAGTAAGCAGAGAGATGAGTCCTAAAATACCCGCCATCAGGAGTATTTTGTTCCCTACTTTTTTCTTCAGAGTTCCAGCTCTTCTACCTCCTATGAAAGCGGCAAGGCCGAATAGCGTGAGGATTAAACCGACGTAAAGTATGCTGTATCCTGTCTGTTCCACAATATAATCACCGAGATAGGTGAAGCTGCCGAAAACGGCGAATCCAACAAGGGAGAGCAAAGCGACGGTTCTAGGTAATTCAGGATGTCTGATAGCGTCTCCGTAAGCTTCTCTGAAACTGAGCTTGGAGATCTTTCCTTTTTCAAATGTCAAGAATTTGTAGAGTAATATTACTAGTATCAACTCCGCTATTCCATAAGCCAAGTATACTATCCTCCAGCTTCCAATGAAAGAAAGTCCACCTCCTATAGCTGTAGCCGCTGCAGCTCCTAAAAAATACATCCCCATAACTGTTCCGATAGAGTTCATCTTAGATTTAGGTTCTTCAAAAACATCTCCAATCAATGATATGGTAACTGGAAGTATAGCCGCGGCGAAAGCCCCATTTACAGCTCGTAGAGCTCCTAGAGAATATATGTTGAATGCTGCTGCGGCAAGACTGCTGAATATCGCGGTTCCCAGTGCGGCGGTAGTTATAACTCGCACTTTTCCAAATCTATCTGCTAAAGGACCAAAGACAATAGTGAAAAGACCGAAGGGAAGCATGTAAGCAGTTACCGTCATAGCTGCAGTCCCTATACCTACATTGAAATCGGCGGCTATGTCTACCAATATAGGTGATGCGGCGTAATTGTCACCCATGACCCAAAAACCCATAAATCCTAAAAGATATACCAGAAGTTTTTTCTCTTTATGGGTTTTATCAGACATGGAAGTAAATATGTCTATCAAGTTTATATAACTTTTCAAGTAAATCCATAATATTCATCTTCTAAATCTCTTAAATCTAGTAGTATTTATTTATAAATCAAAAGATTTAAATTTATAAGAAGATATTATGTTTGTTGGGCACATATAAAAGGTGTGATAGATATGCGAAAAATGAAAAAAATAACTGCTATGCTGACAACACTTCTGTTGGTGGGCAGCTTACTTAGTATGTCGGCCATACCAGCAGAAGGGCAAATAGCGGATGAAAATGAGGACGACTTTGTAAGACTGGAAAATATAATCGATCCTGATAACGGGACTCCGATAGAACCGATGCCTGATATCTACGTTGGTCAACAAGGGATACAATTTGCCTTGGAAGTAGATGTAGTAGAGGAATATAGAGACGATAATAACAATATAACCCAAGTATGGGTAGAGGTGGATCCTTATGAAGAACTTCATGGAACATGGGAGAATAGGATTGAGCAACCGGGTGCTGATCAGGAAGGAGCAAATATGACAACCGATGAAAATAACACATACTCCTTTGGATTTACTGACGATGATTGGTACGACCCGAATCCTTTTGAAGTCGATATAGACGGAGATGTACCCGCTGGAAATTATGAAATGGAAGTTAGGGTCCATTACAGTCACGCAGATGAGACCGGCGAGATCCAAGACACTTATTTCGAGACATACATCGAATTCGATATAGTTGAGAATGCGGAGGTTGAATCAGTTGAAGCTACCCGGAGATTGAGACCTGGACAGAAGTTCCAAGAGATGATGGTGGAGATAGAAAATGATGGAGATGAAACCATATCGGACATCAACCTGACTTTGAACGAGCTTCCTAACGGAGTTTCTCCCAAATATGATACGGCCCGTTATCCTGGAGAATTAGAACCTGGTGATGTAGGAACAGTTTACTACAGGTATGATGTTGACAAGGATATGGAACCCGGTATTTACGACGAGATCGAATATGTACTTAACGCAGTTAAAGAAGATGTCAACATCCAAGAAGA
>CAYXPD010000176.1:0-3265 GCA_964466995.1 uncultured Thermoplasmata archaeon
ATCTTTATATTATAAGTATTTGTAGGTTAGTATTGCAATGTGTTTAGCTGTTCCTGGTCTAATAGAGGAGATAGAAGGAGACGAAGCCGAAATAGATTTCGGCGGCGTGACTAGAGAAGCCAATATATCACTTGTGGATGCAGACGTGGGCGACTATGTGATAGTCCACGCAGGATATGCAATAGAAAAACTGGAAGAAGAAGAGGCGAAAAAGAGTCTAGAAGCGTGGGATGAAGTTCTAGAGACACGAAAATCTGTTGAGACAAATTGATTTTTCGATTTCACATTCTCTAAATGTAATAATTTTTCATATGATTTAGACTTAGATTCGTCGATCTACACTCAACTGCCATTCACTTTTTAGAAATCTTTTTTACTATGAAAATAGAAAATTAAGGGGTTTTAGAAGAACCTACTATTTTATCTAGCTCTAGATTCACTACATTCCTGGAGGCATTCCGCCGCCCATTCCGCCGGGCATTCCACCGGGTCCACCGGCTGGTGGTCCGCCGCCTTCTTCATCGCCTCCGCCTTTGGAGGCTATGACATCATCAATCCTCAAGATCATGTTGGCGGCTTCTGTAGCGGATTTTATCGCTTGGTTCTTGACTCTATAGGGTTCGATTATTCCCTTCTCTACCATATCTTCTGGTTCTTCACCGTCTTCTACGTTAACACCGTATTTCTTCTTCTCTTCCTTCTCGTGTGCGGTGTTCAGATTCATCAGTACATCTATACCGTCTAACCCGGCGTTCTCGCTTATCGTTCTTGGTATGACATCTAGTGCATCAGCGAACTCTTCGAAAGCTATCTGTTCTCTGCCTTCTACACTGCCAGCCATGTCTTTCAATCTGTTAGAAAGTTCTATCTCTGTAGCTCCACCACCTGGAAGAACGGCACCGTCTTCTATAGCTACTGAAACGACCTTTATAGCGTCTTCTATAGCTCTTTCGAGTTCATCGACTACGTGGTCCGTACCTCCTCTCAATAAGAGAGACACGGCTTTAGCTTCTTCTGTACCTTCAACGAAGGTCATTTGAGATCCAGATATCAGTTTTTCACTGACTTTATTAGCTGTTCCAAGATCGTCGGAAGAAAGATCCTTCAAGTTATTGACTATGTTTCCTCCAGTCGCTCTTGCGAGCTTCTTCATGTCGGATTTCTTCACTCTTCTGATCGCTAGGATGCCTTCTCTAGCGAGATAGTGCTGAGCGAGATCGTCGATACCTTTCTGACAGAGCAGTACATTTGCACCGGATTCCTTGATCATCTCGACCATCTCTTTGAGGCTCTCTTCCTCCTTATTCACGAACTTTTCGAGTTGATCTGGGTCTGTTATCTCGATCGACGCGTCCATCTCTGTCTCCTGAACTTCTAGAGCAGTGTTGAGAAGTGCTATCTTCGCATTTTCGATATCTTTTGGCATATTGTCGTGAAGTCTTTCCTTGTCGAGTATCATACCCTCTATCAATTCTGTATTGTCGACGCTAGCGCCTGCTTTCTTTTCGACTTTGATATTATCGATATCAACGGTGTATCCGTCTTCGCTCTCTTCCGTTATATGGCGGACTGCATCAACGGTTATATCAGCCAATTTTTCCTTGTTAATCTCTACGTTTTTACCGGTCATCGCCGTCGAAGCGATATTTTTCAGGTTTTCTTCGTCTTCTAGATTGATGTCCATCTTCAGGTCATCGAGTATTTCAGAAGCTCTTTGAGAAGCTATCCTATAACCATTAGCTATTATGGAAGGATGAAGCTGATCTATTCTTTCTTCCGCAGTCTTCAACAGTTCACCAGCAAGTACTACAGCAGAAGTCGTTCCGTCGCCGCATTCCTCTTCTTGGGTATCGGCAACTTCGACTAGCATCTTAGCAGCGGGATGCTCTATATCTATCTCGTTCAATATAGAAACGCCGTCGTTGGTGATGACTACATCTCCTAGATTGTCGACTAACATCTTGTCCATTCCTTTTGGACCTAATGTACTCCTCACCGCGTCAGCTAATGCCTTAGCTGCCTGAATATTGTTTTTCTGTGCATCTTTGCCGCTTTCTCTTTCCGTATCCTCTTTCATAACGAATATAGGTTGCTGTCCTGACATCATGTGTTACACCTCTTCTATTTTCTCATGAAAAAGAGGTTCTATATATAGTTTTTTACGAAAAGAAGGAAGATGCCCTAACCTGAGGCAGAAGAGAATTTTAGAATCTGGATTTTAGAACAACTATCCCGTCTTCAGTGGTGATACTGATCGGTTGTTTTCCTGTAGTATGATCTGTTCCCCTCATCTTCAAAACTTCGAGATACTTTCTTCTAGAACCTTCCTCTTCCAGCATAGTTAGTAATATAACGCTGTCAACGGCGTAAGTAACTTCCTGGGGATAAGGTTCCTCAGGTGCGACCTCTCCAGTCAGTACTGAGACGGCTTGCCAGTTCTTTAATAGATTGATAAGCTCGAAAAGAAAAGATCTATAATCTTGCTCAAAATGAGGCGCTACTACAGTTATAGGATCTATCACTATACGCTGAGGCATGACCTCTGCTATCTTATCGTCTATAAAATCCAACAATTCTTCATAACCCTCATTCTGTACGAGTAGCCCTATATCTTGGTATTTTATCTCATTGCCAAAGAAGTCTTTATCTATGAAATCAAATTGGTTTGTGTACCTCAGCATCCATTGGGTCGGTTCTGATAGAGTAGTGAAGAAAAGTCCCTGTTCTCCTTGTTCAGCACCTTCAGTCAAAAATTTCAGACCGAAAGTTGTTTTTCCAGTACCCGCCCCTCCAGCAACGAGAGAAACTGAGGGGAACGGAAAACCTCCGTCAACCATCTCATCTAGCCCTTTTATGCCGGTCGAAAGTCGTTCGAATTCAGCCATTTTCATATATCCTCCTTGAGTTTTTTAATATCTATAATGCTTTTTATATGTTTTTTTACGATATTATCTAATTCTGGATTGGAATCAGAATCCATCACGATACATCCCATTAGAGTTTCATAGGACGTGATAAGCTCCTCAAAAGAACTTAAAAACTTTTGCATATCATCTATATTATTGTAGTTCAACATCGGTGCGAGATTATCGATTAGCACGAAATCGATATTATCAAGAGTTCCGAAATCCTCACCTCTTTTTTTCTTTTCTTTGAGTGTCTCGGTCAAAGTTTCTATCTCAAAGGCGTTATCCACTACATCCACATTATTTCTATAAACTTTTTGATTACCAGATAGATGATTTACTGAATCTATATACCATAG
>CAYXPD010000177.1:0-3248 GCA_964466995.1 uncultured Thermoplasmata archaeon
CATATATCTCTTAAACGTCAGACATATACATAAACGCAATCTACACTTATAAATATTTCGGAATATGTCTTATATAATTTATAAAAAAATTCTAAATCTAGACAAAATTGATTTCCGGAGAAAATATAAAAAAGATAGTTAAGATTCGTAGATCCACTTCTCTTCTACCCTATTGTATTCTTGATATTCTCCACTTTCGAAAAATATATCTAGTTCTCGTTCAGCACTCTCTTCAGAATCCGCAGCATGAACGATATTCCTTCCGATGTCGAGTCCGAAATCCCCTCTTATGGTGCCTGGATCAGCATCTTTAGGATCGGTAGCACCAACAATATCCCTTACCACTGGGATCGCTGAATTTCCAGTGACAGCCATTACAACAACCGGTCCAGACGTGATGTATTCAAGTAAAGGTTCGTAGAAATCCTTACCTTTGTGTTCTGCATAGTGATTTTCTGCCCTTTCTTTTTCTATCTGTATCATCTTCATAGCATCGATACGTAGCCCTTTTTCTTCGATCCGAGAAATTACTTCGCCTATAAGACCTCTCTGAACACCGTCGGGTTTTAGCATCAAAAAAGTCGTTTCCATTTTAATACCGCCTTAATCCGACTTTTTCTTTATTTTTTTCTTTTCCTGCTCTTCCTCTTGCTCTTCTTGTTCGTCCCCTTTCTTCCGATAGGTCTCGATAGCTTTGTCTTGAGCGTATCTCCTAGTCCATTTTGTTTCTCTCGCAGTTCTATCAAGTTGAAGAAGATTTTTACGGCACTTGTTAGAGCAGAAATGAAAAACTCTGCCTGTGTTTTTTATGTGTTGTTTTCCAGTTCCTGGTTCTATCGGTTCGCCACAAAAAGTGCACTCTCTTCTTTCAGGCATCTTTACCTAACCCCTATATCTTTAGCTTCTCTCGCAGTTTCTCTGAGCATCAAGGTATCTCCTTTCTGAACTGGTCCCATGACGTTCCTAGTGATTATCCTACCTTCATCTTCTCCTTTCAGGACACGGACTTTGACCTGGGTCGCCTCTCCAGTCATGCCAGTACGGCCAACGATTTCGACCACTTCTCCAGGAATACTATCTTCTGAAGCCATTTTGAAACTCCTCTTTTATATTGATATTATTCTATTTCAGATTTTCGAGTTCACTTTTAAGATCTTCTAACATCTGTTCTCCGTCGCCTGGGTCCACTATAGCTACTGAAGCTGAAGATGCATCTATACCAGAGGCTGCACCTAGTTCTTCCTGCGATGGGACGTAGGAATAAGACACGTTTTTCTCTTCACACAGAAGAGGAAGGTGAGCCAGTATCTCTGGAGGATTCACATCTTCCGCAAGAACGGTAAGAACTGCTTCGCCTCTTTCGACGTATTTGGTCACTTCGTTCGTGCCTTTTCTCACATCGCCCGTATCTCTAGCTATCTCTACTGCCTCGTAGGTCTTGTCCACTATTTCGTCGGGAACTTCGAAATTCACATAAACTTTATCTGCCATTTTAATTCCACCTCATTTCGGACAGAAAACCTGTCCACACATTTCATCGGTTTGAAGTGTGTCTTCTTACTAAGGTATAGTATAAAAAACTTTTTGCAAAGCTAGGTTAGTCATTCTAGAACTATCCCTGGTTTGCCTGGTTCGGCTCTCCCGGCCTTTTCGACATCGGTCTTCTCAGCTTTAGCTATATTGACTTCAGCCTCAAACTCTTCTTCCAGTCGGTTCTTGATCTGCTCTAATACTGAGGTCTCAAATCTATAATCTATGTACCTATCCAATATCTTACCGGGGTTCTTCACCGCTCTCTCAGCTATCTCGCTTAACTCCTTCTTTTTTTCTGAGAACTCAGAGCCTAGTTCACCCATTATAATGCCTACATTCGGTTTATCCATGTCCTCAATCAGATTTTGAATCTTTTGGAAAGCCTCATATTTCCACTCTTCTGCGACTATCACTTTGATAGAGCTAGGTTCTTCTTCAGTTATATTTTGGATATGGATTATATCCTCTCTCAGATCATGAAATAATTGTTCTCCTCTCTCGGCTTCTTCGTCTATCAAAGACTCTTCAGATTCGGGCCAACCAACTTCGTTAATCAACTCTTCATTACCTAACTCTTCCCACATCTCTTCACTCAAATGAGGGCTGAATGGATACAGCATCCTGATGTAGGTCTCTAATCCTCTGTGGAATATCTTTGATTTTTCTGAAGTATCTTCACTCTCTTTACGATATTTTAAAAGTTCATCGAAATAATTCTCCATCTTTTTCAACCCGTCGCTTATCTTGAAGTTCCTCATGTCTTCAGCTATTTCATCAGCTATCTTCTCTGTTCTAGAAATAATATACCTATCTCTCAAGCTACATTGTTCGAGATCGATATCGTTCGAAATAGAAGATTCCTCGTGTTTCTCTACTGTCTGCCAAACTTTTCTTAAGTATTCGAACTTGGATTCGATACCTTCATCGCTCCATTCAAATTCTCTTCTAGGATCTGCAGCGGAAAGTATGAAGTATCGAGTGGTATCTGCTCCGTATTCCTCGATCATGTTCTCTGGATCGATTATATTACCTTTAGATTTTGACATCTTCACTCCGTCAAGTAAGACCATCCCCTGGGTCAGTAATCTTTTAAATGGTTCTTTAATATCACACATGTTCATATCTTTCAGTACTTTTACGAAGAACCTAGCGTACATGAGATGTAAGATAGCGTGCTCGATCCCCCCTATATACTGGTCAACTGGCATCCATTCCTTCAAGTCTTCTTGATCGAATGGAGCATCCTTAAAATTAGGGGAACAATATCTCAGGTAGTACCACGAAGAATCTACGAAGGTATCCATAGTATCGGTTTCTCTTTCAGCATTTCCACCACATTCTGGACACTCTGTTTTTAGAAAATTTTCTTCTTGTTCAAGTGGATTACCGGCTACATCTATATCTATATCGGTCGGAAGTTCGACAGGGAGTTCCTCTTCTGGGACTGGCACCATACCACATTTATCACAATATACTACAGGTATAGGAGCACCCCAGTACCTCTGTCTAGATATCAACCAATCTTTTAATCTATAATTCACCTCTCTAGTCGCTTTGTCCTCATCCTTGAGATCATCAATTATCTTTTCCCACGCTTCCTCCGAATCCATACCATCATAATCTTCAGAATTGATAAGAATACCTTCCCCTTCGTATGCTTTATCAAGATCTTCAAAGTTTTCTTTATCATCGGGTTTTACAACAGGTATTATCGG
>CAYXPD010000178.1:0-3236 GCA_964466995.1 uncultured Thermoplasmata archaeon
TGAAGTGACACAGGAAGGTGAGAGTTTTAGAGCTATCACCCAACCGTATCTGCCTATCAATTCTTCCATGACTTTCTACTATGAGATAGAATCTGAAAATGAAGACAGAGATGGAGTGGAGATATGGTTCCAAGACAACGATGGCGAGGTGATAGATATACCTATAGAAGGGGGTAACGAATACAAACAGACTATAAATCTCTACGATGAAGAAAACTATACCCAAGATCTAACAAAACTCTGGCCGAGACCAAGGACTGTACATTTCAACTTGACAGAAGAGAATAGCCGAGTAGAATATAATCACACCATCATAACCGAGACTAAACCTTATGGTATTTTATCTTTTCCTGCTTTATTGTTTCTTCTCATAGGTATGGTTTACGCATTCAAAGGAAAAGGTGTGATAGCAGCAGAGATTAAAAGGAAAAAGATGATAGAGGAAGAGAAGGAGATGAAGAAGAAGAGGGAGGAGGAAAAGGAAGAAGCCAGTGATGAGAAAACGATATATCCTGGTGAGGAGAAACAGGAAGAAGGCCAACATGTAGATTTCATGGGCATGTCAGATTCATCTGAAGATGAAGAAAAAGAAGGATAATAGTTTAGAGGGGGTTTTATGAGATTATATTTCAGCCATCCTACTTTCACTTTTCATACGAAAACAGAGAGAAAATGTATAAAGATAATAAAAGAACACTTAGACGTTGAAGAATTGATAAATCCGGCGGATCATGGACTGAGACAGGCCACTAAAGAAAAACTGAAAGAATCTGATGGTGTGGTAGCGATGGCAGTCTCAGGTCGGTTTACGTACTTGGTGTGGAAGGAGATGGAGATCAACGGTAAAGAAGAAAACTTCTATACATTCATGGTCGAAAACAAGAATTCTATAGGTCCGCTTGTTGAAGGGGTCCCGGAGGATATAAAAAGGTTGAGTAAAAAGGAATCTAGAATACTCAGCTATGATATAACAAAAGATGATTATAAAGAAGGATTTTTAAGTGCTCTTTTTGGTAGTAGAGGAGGAAGGTTCTAGATCGGACTTTTCATCCTTTCATCACGCCGATAGGCGTCAGTTTCGCCAATATTTTGGAAAGACCAGCGTTATGGGTCACTTCCACCACATTGTTCACGTCCTTGTAGGCTCCCGGACTTTCCTCTTTCAACACCTTGTTGCTCGCAGCTTTAACATAAATCCCTCTTTCAGCTAGATCCTCTTTTATCTCGTTCACTCTGAATTTCTTACGCGCTCCAGTCCTCGACATGGTCCTTCCGGCTCCGTGACATGTTGAGCCCCAGCTTCTCTTCATAGCGTGCTCAGTTCCCATCATCAAGTAGCTTGCTGTTCCCATATCTCCAGGGATTATCACCGGCTGTCCTACATCTCTGTACTTTTTAGGCACTTCTTTCCTACCGGGAGCGAAAGCTCTTGTTGCGCCCTTACGGTGAACTATCACATCCTGTTTTTTACTATCTACTTCATGTTCCTCTTTCTTCGCAACATTGTGACATACGTCGTAGATCAGCTCCATGTCCATGTCTTCCGCATCCTCGTCGAATACCTGCTCGAAGCTTTCCCTGACCCAGTGCATTATCAACTGCCTGTTGGTCCAGGCATAATTAGCTCCACAGCTCATCGCTGAGAAGTAATCCTGTCCTTCATGAGAATCGAAAGGAGCGCAGGCCAACTGCTTGTCTGGCAAGTCTATATTGTACTTCCTTATCGCTTTCTCCATCTTATCTATGTAATCCGTTGCGATCTGATGACCGCATCCTCTAGAGCCCGTATGGATCATCATCGTTATCATGCCTTCTTCGATGTCCATTGCAGCAGCCATCTCTTCATCGAAGACCTTCTCTACCTTCTGGATTTCGAGGAAATGGTTGCCTCCACCAAGAGTCCCTAACTGGGGTGCTCCTCTATCTTTCGCTTTCCTGCTCACCTTGTTAGAATTTGCGCTCTCCATCCTACCGTTGTCCTCTATCCTTTTCAGGTCTTGCTCCCAGCCGTATCCTTCGTCGACAGCCCACTCGACTCCGTAATCTAAAACTTCTTCTAACTCACCTTTATCCAATTTGACTTTGCTTTTTTTTCCAACACCGGCAGGAACATTATCGAACATCTTGTTGATCAAGTCCTTGACATTATCACGGACTCTATTTTCATCTAAGTTAGTCTTCAAAAGCCTGACACCGCAGTTGATATCGTAACCGACGCCTCCAGGGGATATCACACCGTCTTCGGGATCCATGGCCGCGACGCCACCGATAGGAAAGCCATAACCCCAATGGATGTCCGGCATCGCCTTTGAAGCTCCGATGATGCCGGGAAGCGAAGCCACGTTAGCGACCTGTTCAGGGGCGTTATCGTCCCTGATAGATTCGATCAATTCATCATCGGCGAAGATCCATCCATCGACTCTCATCTCTCTCTTGTAACTCTTCGGTATGGTGTAAACATAATCGCTGCTCTTTTTCAGAGGACCGGTCCATCTTCTTCCCATATTATCAAATCACAATTGACATTCTATGGTTAAATAATTTTGTATTTCTCAGAAAGATATGGTTTCGATATACTACTATTCAGATATTACAGAGATTATCTTTTCAGCGGTCGAAGGTCCGATACCTTCAACTTCCTGCAGTTCCTCCTCATCAGCCTGAAACACCTCTCTCACTGAACCAAAATGTTCCAACAATCTTTCCGCCAGAACTCCCGATACCGAAGGCAGTCCTTCCAATATGTATTTCTTCCTATCTCGGTTGGACATGCTTTTCTTTTCCTTTCTTATGGCAGAACTTTTCTTCTTTTTCTTGTTCCTCTTGAGCATAGTGGATAGGAGGGAAGATGTTTCCTCCTCATTATCTGTGAAGAGAACCGGTATTCTAAAATCACACGCTAAAGAAGATAGAGCTCCGTAGATAGCGTTTTCATCGATATTTCTCCGTTCAAACAACCCTTCGCCTTCCAATATGATTACGGGCTGCTGATAGTTATCTGTAAGTTCTCTAGCCTGTGAGAACAACCTTCCGTCGGTAACGGATTCTAGAAAATCAGATACCTCTTTCCTCTCTACGGCGGAGCTTTCGGATATTATATAATCGCCTACAGACAATTGAGATGTTTGTATTCTGATATTCTTCTTAGAAAGGTTTTCGACCACTTTGCTGTTCTGCTCTCTGTTATCTACGGTCAATTCCCACGAATCTTCCTCTTTTTCCTCTTCCTTGTCATA
>CAYXPD010000179.1:0-3231 GCA_964466995.1 uncultured Thermoplasmata archaeon
TTTGACTACAGCTTCTGCTAAGGAAGAAAATTTAGATTTAGGCTCTTCTCCTTTTCTGATATAACGGTTTACTCCTAAATTCAAAGCTTTCACAGCAGCCTCCTCACTGATCTTTTCAGAAAATAGGAAGAATGGAATAGGATCATCTTTTTCTTTTCTTATCTGATTCAAAAATTCAATCCCGTCGATCTCAGAAAAATGATAGTCAGAAACTATAGCATCGTAATGGTCTTCCTTAAAGGATTGCAACGCTGCTTCAGTAGATTCGGCGGTATTTACTACAAATTCATCTCTCTCTTTCTCTAAAAACTCTTTTGCCTGGTTTAAAAGGCCAGTATCTTCATCGACCAACAGTACTCTCATTTGCCCTCTAGTTACCATGGTTCAAGAATCAATATATATTTTACGTTCAAATCTGAAGATTTATTGATTTCGAGTTAATTTATCAAGTTGTTGTATTTGGCAAATAAGAACATAGAGAGACCAAGACTCGCTAAAAAGTTGAGATTTTCAAGTGCCCAAGCGAAATAAATCGAAGATATCTCCGAGAGGGCAATTTTTCCTAGAAAAAATATCTGAATAAAGTTCTAATTTTATAAAAATTGTAATTTTGATGAATATGGGGACACACGGGGATTTTAACACATATTTAATGGTAAATTCTCTAGATATTACTGATTAAATTTGATTGATATGCACACTCTTTTCAATAGCTACGCCGATAGTTCTAGTGTGTCTAGCCGGAAAACAGTGTCTTCAGTCTCTTCCCATGTAAGTTTATGATTCGGTAAACACTAAGTCCACTATCACTAGATTTGAGTACTTTTTATCCGTCTATTTTCCTCCTAAGTAACAGAAAATAAGAAAAAAGAGATTTTTATACCTGGGTAAACCTGATGGTTTTCCTTGTCTATGGTTCTTTTCTCGTCATGATCGCTTCTTTTTACCGTAAATGGCGACTGCGAAGATCACACTGAGTAGTAGCAGTGTGGAAGTGAATCCTGGAATCCCGTCATCCTCCTCTTCTTCCCTCACGGTAACCGTAAACATTTCAGAATCATCCTCACTAGCAACTTCAAGCTCGTGATCTCCCGTGTCTCCTTCTTCTGTCTCCCAGGTGAACTCACCTTCGTGGACTTCGCCTGCTTCTAAGGACACATCATCCTCAGTCTCTATTAGATTATCATCAACGTAAAACTCGATTTCCTGCGTATCTTCTACCTCACCTGTATTTTCAATTTCGTATTGAACCATCACCTCTTCACCTTCTTCTACCTCTTCATCGTAATCTACAATTTCAACCTCGAAGTGAGAGAGCGGGGCATACGGATAAGTATCTTTCTCCTGCCACTGAAAGTAAGGATAAGTCTGCTCTTCGATAATATCCCAATCCTCGTCAAAATCCCATCCTGCATCGGTGAAGGTCTCTTCTTTTACCATCTCAGCAGTAGTCTTTCCAATTCCTCCGTCGGTTTCTTCTATGCTAGAAGTTTCAATATCCCAAAAAGAGTCAGCAACCGTGCCAATGTTCCATCCCACGAGTCCGCCTTCACTAGTATATTCTTCATCAGTATCTCTCACGTAACCGGTTGTATACGCTTGAGATACTAAGCCAGAATTATATCCTACGGAGCCACCGATATACCGGCCGCCACTCACATTTCCCGTAGCATACGAGTTTGACACCGTATCATAGTTCCTTCCCACGAGTCCACCTACTTGACTATCTCCGCTCATGTTTCCCCTAGCATACGAGGTTTCCACTGAGCCAGTGTTCCTCCCAACGAGTCCGCCTACGCGCTCTTCTCCACTCAAGTCACCTGTCGCATACGAGTTTTCAACTGAGCCAGCATTTCTTCCCACAAGACCACCTATTACACTCACTCCGCTAACATCTCCTCTTGAATATGACTGGGAGACCGTGCCTTGATCGTTATATCCCACGAGAGTGCCTACACTTGTATATCCTATTTCGGCAGTCCCGCTAACGATTCCCGTTGCATAAGACTTGGACACCGTGTCAAAGTTCTTTCCCACGAGGGCACCTACATTTTCGTTACCGCTCACGTCTGCATCGATAACACTCACGTTTCGAACTTCTCCACCCTTGCCAATATAGCCAAAAAGGCCGACGTGATCGGTATTTGGGCGATCGATATAGAGGTCACTTATCTCATGTTCATTCCCGTCTAAAGTGCCTGTAAAACCCCCTATCGGCTCCCAACCATCTTCAGTATCGACAAGCTCGTCGTAACCGTCGGTATCTTCGTCCAGATCGTTCATGAGCACATAATCGGCACTCAGATCCTCTCTAGTTGCGTTGAGATCGTACCAGTCGTAGATTTCTACAGCATCCTCTTCAACAACACTTTCTTCAGACAAAGAATCATCTTCAACACTAACTCCAGTTCCTATCACCGTTCCAAAAACACTCGCAACTAACATTATAGCCAAAAAGCCAACCAACAAATTTCTTATGATCCTCACACCATCCTCTCCAAGTATACACTCCTATAGACCTGCAGGTAAAGCAGATGCAGGAGCGTGCTACTTTTAACTATAGCAAATTATAAAAGATTTTCTTCGGCTAGGTTCGCTTGTCTTTCTTGCTGTAGAGAGCTAAAGCAATTACCATAGCAAGCAGGAGAACAATCTATTAAATAAAATATTAAAAATAAAACTATGGGGCACGGGGACCCGCAAAAAACGAAGTTTTCGAGTGGTCCAGCGGAAGGTTTTCTTCCGCGCAGTGACCACATTCACGAAGTGAATGGGGGCACGGGGATTTGAACCCCGATCGACGGGTTTCCTCCACGCAAGGAGCGACCTTACGTGTGTTCGAATCACGGGTCACCGCTCCAGTTAATCATCATACCTTCACGGTCAGTAAACCCATCTGCGATCATCCCACGTAACTGGAGCCCGTTAGGATGCCGTGTTACCCTATACCCCCAAGGGGGCACAGATGATAGTATTGCTATCCCTTATTAGATTTTTTGGATGAATCTAACAAGACATATTATGTTATTAGAAAAAATTATTAGTCATATCTACAGTGAGAATAACAAGGAACTGAAAGAAGAGAACGATAGATTTAAACTGGAGGATATAAAATTGGTAGAAAAGTGTCCTAAATGTGAAAAAACTTTGGTAAAGGATTCCAAAGAGAAAGCATATTGGTGTCCATACTGTGAAAAGTATTACTCTTATGAACAGGTTAAAAAATAATCT
>CAYXPD010000180.1:0-2482 GCA_964466995.1 uncultured Thermoplasmata archaeon
ATTTATCTTCTGCTACAACTTCAGCAAAATGATTACCATATTGATTGAGATCTTCTGATTCATCTAGAACATCTTTTGGACAAAATCTTATACAGATCCCGCATCCAGTGCAAAGTTCCCTATCTACATCTATGCTGATATCATCAGACATCCTATCGGTTGGGCAAAAACCCGATAGATATAAACCTTTTCGATTTTTACACCCGAAAATCAAGAAGGAGGCCATTTATCAGTCTGTAATAACTTCTTCTGCTGCTGAGCCTGTTCAGATTTCGGATCGGTCTTAGTCCCACATCTCTTACATCTTAGTTTTCCTTCATCAGTATATTCCGCTTTGTTGTACCCACAATTTTGACAAACATAACCGATGGTTACACCTGCGGTATGATCCTTTGATTCTTTCGCTTTTTTCTCCCTCGGCTTTTCAAATTCTTCCCTGTTTCTTTTTCTTTCTATTTCTTTTTCCCGATCTTCAGTTACCCACTTGATAAATTTTGTGATATATTCATATGTATAATACAAACCAACAACCATCCAAAATAATAACATCAAATTTAAAATCAAACCGAGATTCGAGACATCTAACATCATATCAGGTACTGACAGAAAATCCCAGACGAAATGTATGATTATAGCGGAATGAATACCGTCTTTTACGTAAAGATAACCGATGAATATACCTCCAGGAACGACCTGGATCACTTTGAGCGGATCCCATCCCCATCCTGGAAGATGAGCCATCGCGAATATGATAGTAGATAGGATCACCAGTGTCACGGCATAGCGCTCCTCAAATCCAAATCCACCGAGCAGATATCTCATGAAATTTTCTTTACCCCTGGCTAGAGCGTAGAGTACAAGAGGTATACCGATAAAAGCTATTCTAACGATTATCTCCTCCCATACAGCAGCCTGTGTGAGATTGAAAACTCTCTGCCAAACAGGCATTTCACGGAAAGCTTCAGGTGTTTCTATTGGTCTTCCAACTAATTCTAACATGATAGTGTAAACTAAACTGATGAAGAGCAAAGCGGTGAAAACGGTTACGAGTCTCAGCAAAGGAGAGGAGGTGGCCTTTCTCTCTTTATCGAGCTTTCTAAATCTTCCTTTAAAAATATTTTTAACGTATGATACCAGATCTCCCCATCCAGTGTAGAATATAGCTGCATAAGATAAAATTACGGAAGCTACCAAGAAAAGAAAATAGGTTGCGAACGTATAACCACTGATCTCTGCTATGCCGATCGGGAAAGGAAAAACGATGAAGATCACGGTCTCATTGACCAGGGTCTCTGGTAAAATTATGTCGATTGATAGAAGCATCAAACTTGTATTTAATATCAGAAAAACTAAAAAAGATATCACCGCTACGAGAGTGATCAGACCTTTTAACTTACTCGTTATGTTTGTACCACTCTCTCGTTGAGTCGGCACGGTATACCCACAATTTGAGCATCTCCCTTGAGTCATCTCTGACTTACATCTTGGACATTCCATCAGACTCACATTATAAAGTTACTTATAAATGGTTTGCCTTTAGTCAAAAAAAGAAAAAAGAAGTTTTGATTACCTATTTTTGACTTCTGTCGGGACAACCTTTTCAAGTTCTCCTTCTTCCAACTTCTCTTCTAGTTGGTCTCTCAATCTAAATTTCTGCACTTTCCCTCTCCCTGAGACCGGGAGACTATCTGTTATCTCTACGTACCTTGGAACTTTAGCGCTCGCTATCTCTCCGTAGACGAAATCTACAACATTTTGAGAAGTTATATCCGAGCCTTCGGTCGGAACGACCGCGGCAGCAACGACCTCTCCGAGTTCATCATCCGGTACACCTACCACTGCGACCTCTTGGATCTCTTCGTGTTCGATCAGATATTCCTCTATCTCTCTAGGATAAACATTTAGTCCTCCAACGATGACCATGTCTTTCTTTCTACCGACTATCTCCACGTAACCTCTTTCATCTATCTCAGCTAGGTCACCAGAATGAAGCCAGCCGTCCTCTATAGTCTCTTCCGTAGCTTCTGGTTTGTTATAGTACCCCTTCATCACGTTGTAACCTTTTACCAAAAGTTCTCCCGTCTCTCCTGGTTCTACTTCTTCGCCTTGATCGTCGACTATCTTGACTTCCTGATCGGGCATCACGGTTCCTACGGTTTCTACTCTATCTTCAACAGAATCGTCCAATCTGGTCATAGTTACTCCCGGAGAGGCTTCAGTCAGTCCGTAAGTTATCAGGACGTTACACCCCATATCATTTATCACTGACTTCATCGTCTCGACAGGACAGCTTGAACCGGCCATTATACCTGTTCGAAGGCTGCTGGTATCATATTCTTCTTCTTTCAATACCTCCAGCTGTCTGATGAACATGGTCGGGACTCCATGGATCATGGTAGCCTCTTCTTCCTCGACTAACTCCAAAGCATCATAAGGATCGAATTCGACAAGCGGTATCATCGTACCACCGAAAACTGTCATC
>CAYXPD010000180.1:2492-3228 GCA_964466995.1 uncultured Thermoplasmata archaeon
ATACTCATAACATTACCAAAACAGTGAGTGAATGGAACGGGGATCACCAACTTGTCATCTTCACTTGTCTTTAAGATCTCTCCTTGATCGTGTGCATTTTTGACGATCTGATAGTGAGACAGCATAACTCCTTTAGGTTTACCGGTAGTACCTGAAGTGTAAAGGATAAAAGTCACATCATCGTGTTCCGTTTCCTCTTTTCTCTTTAGGTATTCTTCATCATCTCTCCAATCTTTTCCTTTTTCGTATGCCTCGTCAAAGCTGAAAGATTCGAATTCTTCGCTCTCGCCATCGATCATGACCAGCGTTTCAACTTTATCCAGCTCGGAACTTTTGTCTTCAAGTACCTCCAAAAAGTTGTACTTACCGTATTCTTCAGTGGTTATGACGGCTTTAGTATCTGAATCATTGAACATGTACTCTATTTCTCCACCCTTGTACCAAGGGTCGGTTGGTACGACAACTGCTCCTATCTTCGGGATGGCGAACCAGGCGACAATCCACTCGGGAAGATTGGGTAAGTAGATCGCAACTTTATCATCTCTTCCTATACCTCTTCTCATCAAAAAGTTGGCCAACCTCTCGGCTTTTTCGTTCAACTCTTCGTATGTGATCCTTCTATCTTCAAATATGATCGCTTCTTTTTCGGGATTTTCTTCAGCCTTATCCTGTAACAATTGGCCTATCGTTGTTTTCATGGTTTTACACCTCTTGAACTGGCAATAAAAATAAAAGA
>CAYXPD010000181.1:0-3226 GCA_964466995.1 uncultured Thermoplasmata archaeon
CGGAGCAGATAGAATCGATCACAGACCGTACCGTTTGATAAAAAAGAATGGAGAACCCATCTGGGTCAAGGACTATACTAAAATAATCAGAGAAGATGAAGAGGTCAAATATTATCTTGGCTACTTGGTCGATATCACGGAGCAGAAACAAGCGGTCGAAGCACTTCAAAAGAGCGAAGAAAGGTATCGCAGGCTCTTTGAATCTGCTAAAGACGGTATATTGATCTTGAACTCTGAAACTGGGGTAATCAAGGATGCTAATCCCTATATAAGGGATATTCTCGATTATTCCTTAGATGAACTGCAGGAAAAGAAGCTTTGGGAGATAGGAAGTTTTGAAGAGTTATGTGAAAATTGGGAAAAGTTCAAGGAGCTTAGGGATAAAGGGTATGTGCGTTATGATGATTTGCCTCTCGAAACCAAAGATGGTAGGAAGGTGCCTGTTGAGTTTGTGAGCAACGTCTATCGAGCTGGTGGAGAAGAAGTTATACAGTGCAATATAAGAGAGATATCTGAAAAGAAAAAAACTGAAGAAGAATTAGAAGAAAAACATCGTCTGCTTCAAAATCTTCTAGGTAATGCACCTAGAATGGCTTTCCGTTGTCTTTTAGATGAACACTACACGATGAAGTTCCTGAGTCAGGGCTGTAAAGAATTGACTGGATACGAACCGGAGCAACTCCAAGATAACAAGAAATTGTCTTACAAAGAATTGGTCCTTCCTGAGGATCGAAAAGAACTTCGAGATAAAATTCAAAATTCTGTTGAAGAAGGTGAGCGGTATCAAGCCAACTACCGTATCGAAACTGCTGAAGGAGATGTAAAATGGGTTTGGGAGCGGGGAAAAGGAGTCGAGAGTGACGAAGATGAGATGTATCTCGAAGGCATTATCATGGACATCACTGAAAGGATGGAGATGGAGAGAGAACTCGCCAAAAATGAGGAGAAATACAGGACTATATTTGACTCAGCGAACGATGCCATAATGATAATGGATGGGAAGAAGTTCATAGATTGCAATTATAAAGCTGAAGAGATGTTTGGATACAGTCGTGAAGATATCATAGAGAGAACATTTTGGGGCCTCTCTCCTGAAGAACAACCCAACGATAGGAGTTCAAAGGAAAAATCTATAGAGAAGATCCAACAAGCTGTAAAAGGAGAATCACCTTTCTTCGAATGGGTTTTTAGGAAAAAGAACGGTACTGATTTCCATACTGAAGTAAGCTTGAATAGATACGAGATCGATGATGAATCTCGTCTCATAGCAGTTATCAGGGACGTGACTGACAAAAAGGAAGCTAGGGAGAGAAAAAAATTTTTGCACACGATGCTTCGACACGACGTAGGCAATAAGATCCAGACAACGAAAGGGTATCTAAAACTTTTAGAAGATAAATATGAAGATGATGAACTAGTTTATAAGATGATGAGAGCGATAAATGAAGCTCAAGATATTATAGAAAAGGTCGAAAAACTAAGAAGGGTTGAGGAAGAGGAAACGATCCGGGACGTATATATCGAATCCCTTATCAGTGAAGTTTTAGAGAAGTTTGAACCTCATCTTGAAGAAATAGATATCGATCTAGAAATGAAAAAAGAAAGATTTAAAGTCAAAGGTGGGCCGTTATTAGAGGCTCTATTTTCTAACCTTATCGAAAACTCTCTCAAACATTCGGGTTGTGATAAGATAAGCATTAAAGTTCTTTCTGAAGGAGAAGACGCTTTGATTATATTTGAAGATGATGGGATAGGAATTCCAGACGAAAAAAAGAAAAAGATACTCGAAAAGGGGTTCAAGTCGGGCGAAAAAGGAGGATCTGGTCTGGGGATGTACTTGGTAAAGGAGATAGTAGATAATTATGAAGGAGTGTTAGAAATTAAAGATTCGGAACTAGGCGGTGCCAGATTTGATATACATCTCAAGCGTGCTTGAATCTATCCATTTGATTTTAGATTTTAATTAAAACACAAATATCCTTACTCGATTTAAGCTTTAAAAATCATGGATTTAAATTATCTAAAATGCGATTCAAGTATCCTTTCAATTCTTTCTTTTCCTCTTCATCAAAACCTTCCAACATCCTGTTTTCAGCTTTCTGATCTATCTCTTTTATCAGATCTTCGATTTCTTCTTTTTTATCGGTCAAGAATATTCTTGAGGCTCGTTTGTCATCCGGATCCTTCTCCTTCCTGAGATATCCTTTCTCTACTAGTCTTTTTATTATCTTAGATGTGGTAGATTTCGATACGTGGAGTCTTTGGCATATTTCTTTTTGGGTTACACCGTCTCCGTTCTTGATCAATTTGAAGAGTAGTGGAAACTCTCCTCTATTGAAATCATAGGGTTCAAGTTCGGAGCGTATCAATTTGATCAAATTTTTATGAACTCTTTGATATAATTTGTGAATTGAATCTTCTTCGGAGGATTTACTTGTCATTTCATAAACCTTATAGCCATCATAATATTAAATTTTGTCACTTCCAAATCTTTGATCTAAAACTTGTTATATTAATATTTTGAGCGATTAAACAAATTAACAGTTATGTGGATATTAGCAATATATTAGTATTAAAATAAATATAGAACATACCCTCTCAATTGAAGTCTACTAAAAGATGGCTACTCGTTCTTTTTTTTATTTTTTCTTCCTATCTTCCAACATCCGTGAAATTACTTTTTGATTTTCTCTCTTCTTCTCTTTTGCTTCCTTGTCCAATCCGATCGGCCCTACTGAGCCAAAAGCTTTTAAGAAAAAGATAATGGAGACGATCATTAGTACGTATCCTGGTAGAGATAAGATGGAATAGGATTGGGTGTAGTACCTTACCGTATAAGTATAGCTCAATTCTCCTCTAGTTACATTGAAGTCGATGTAGTCTATTTGGTAGTATTCACTCATATTTATGGTGTTATCGTTTAGGTCTTCTATTTCTCCGTTCTTCATCTCCCATCTTCTAATCTCCTTTATCAATCCGTGTTCCCCTTCGAACTCCTCTTTTAGTAGAGTAACGTTTGCGTTTGTATCTTCTTGATTACTCCGGAGCTCTAGCGAGGCATTTTTCAATCCTTGGTGTCCACCAATCCCCCATCCAGTATACTCTTCTAATAAAGAGTCGTCATGTGCTAATTCATCATAGGGTAAAGGTAAGCGAGCTTCTATTCTCTTATTCTCTTCAGCTGGTATCGTATCCTCTTCTATCCGTTCCTCGAGTGTGGGATAAG
>CAYXPD010000182.1:0-3222 GCA_964466995.1 uncultured Thermoplasmata archaeon
GAGGCCGGTTTGGAGTCGGGAGATATATTTTTCGAGATTGATGATGAACCCATAAAAAACAGAAATAATTTCACAGCGGCTTTAGAAGATAGAGAAAACGAAGAATTGGACATAACATATCACAGAAAGGAAAATTCTGAGTATGAGGAAGGTACTACAACTTTGACTCTTGAAGATGGTTTGATGGGTATAAATATAGGATATCTCGGTTTAGCTACCCAGGAAGCTGATTGGATCCTTCAGTTGTTGTCTAGACCTCTTTCAGGGGCTGAAACAGGGTCTGAGCTTCTACAGAACGCGGCAGGATACATATCTCTTCCTTTACTCGGACTATCACCTTTACCTGAAGAAATCGCTGAACAGTACGAAGTCACCGGTGCCCTCTCCATTCTACCGACGAGTTCATTTTGGATTATAGCAAATTCATTATACTGGGTTTTCTGGTTGAATATCTTATTGGGTCTATTTAATGCATTGCCAGCAATACCCCTTGATGGAGGTCATCTATTCAAAGACGCAATAGAAGGACTGTCTGAAAAGGTAGGGTTGAATGAACAAACCGGAGAAAAACTATCCACTGGTATGACATATGCTCTAGCTCTCTTGGTTCTTTTCTTATTGATGTGGTCTATGATAGGGCCTAGGATTTAAACTCCGAAATTTTTTATGGGTTAACCACTTTTAGGTGAACAGCCATGTTACCCTTTGAAGAAGTAGCCGTTATCGATAAGAACGCTGAGTATAGAGGAGTCCCTCCTAAAAAGTTGATGGAAAATGCCGGTAGAAAGTTGGCTGACGTTATATCAGAAAAATTTTCTGAAAGACCTGTTCTTTTCATATGTGGGACCGGGAATAATGGGGGAGATGCCTACGTTGCGGCTCGATATTTGAGAAAAAGATGGGAAAAAGCAGACATAATGATTTATTTAATTAAAAGTAGAGATGATATCAGGAGCGATATCGCTAAAGAAAATTTTAAAGAGTTCAAAGGTGAGACCATCGAGAAATTAAAGTGGTCTGATGTAGACAGCGATACGATAATAGTGGATGCCATGTTGGGAACTGGAATCAAAGGTGAGATCAGGGAACCGTATAGATCAGTAATAAGGAAGATAAATGAATCAGAGAATCCAGTGGTCTCGGTAGATGTTCCTAGTGGTCTCGGCTCTGATATCCAAGTCAATCCTCAACTTACGGTAACCTTTCACGATGCGAAGGAAGGGATGTTCGTAGAAAACTCAGGACAGATAGAAGTTGTCGATATAGGTATACCTGAAAAAGCCCTTACCCATACAGGACCTGGTGAAATGCTCCTCTATCCTAGATCTCCCCAGGATTCTCATAAAGGAGAAAATGGTAGACTGCTTATAGTTGGTGGGGGGCCTTATACAGGGGCACCTGCTCTCGCTGCCATGGCAGCGTACCGCACTGGAGTTGATCTCGTACATCTAGCTGTACCTTCTTCTATAATGGAGATAGTATCTAGCTATTCTCCTAATTTTCTAGTTCATCCTCTTGAAGGGAATGTTTTGAGAGATATACATATTGAGGAAATATTGTCACTCTCTAAAAAGTGCGATTCTGTTATAATCGGACCTGGTTTAGGTGACAACAAAGAGACTATGAAAGCGGTACAAGAATTGATAAACGAAATCGAAATCCCTATGCTCATAGATGCTGATGCTTTGAAAGCGGTCAAATCTGGAAAAATCGAATTTAGTACTCCGACTATCCTTACGCCCCATCGGGGGGAGTTTGAGATGCTGATGGATGAAGAATTAGAAGAAAAAAGATTAGATAAAAATGCTGACGAATTCGCAAAAAACAACTCGCTCGTACTCGTCGTTAAAGGAAAGAAAGATTATATCACCGACGGTGATAACTACAAGTGGAATGATTTTGGAAACCAAGGCATGACGGTAGGAGGAACTGGAGATACATTATCAGGGGTAATCGGAGCCTTGATGAGCAAAGGAATGAATGTTTTTAATGCAAGTAGGGTTGGGACCTACATAACATGCAGGGCCGGTGATAAAGCGTTTGATGAAGTGAAATGGGGTCTTATCCCGGAGGATATAATAGAAAAAGTGCCAACATTATTCAAAGATCTGTCTTGAATCCAATGGGCTAAATTCTCTACTGATGACTAATTTTTTATACTTTTTAATTCTATAGCTCAACTGATGGAATATAGGTGTTGACGATGGTCGATATAAAAGCTCCCCGAGGGACGGAACTGACCTGTAAAGGTTGGAAACAAGAAGCGATGCTTAGGCAGCTGAAAAATAATCTAGAAAATGCAGAAGATCCTGATAATCTTATCGTTTACGGCGGCTCTGGAAAGGCAGCCCGTAATTGGGAGTGCTATGAACAGATAGTGGAAAGTTTGAAGGAATTGGAGAACGACGAGACTCTGCTCGTTCAGAGCGGTAAACCTGTTGGGGTATTTCAGACCCATGAGAGATCGCCTCGAGTTCTTATAGCGAACTCAAATCTTGTCCCAAAATGGTCCAACTGGGATAAATTCTACGAGCTCGAAGATCTAGGACTCATGATGTACGGTCAGATGACTGCAGGGAGCTGGTGTTATATCGGTACCCAGGGAATAATCCAAGGTACTTACGAGACTTTTGCCGCAGCGGCGAGAAAACATTACGACTCGGACTTGGAAGGCAAATTCTGCCTGAGCGGTGGCCTTGGAGGAATGGGGGGTGCTCAACCTCTCGCGATCAAGATGAACGGCGGTGTCGCTCTTGTCGTTGAGATAAATCCTGAACGTGCCCAGAGGAGATCAGAAGTTGGTTACTGTGATGAGGTACTAGAAGACTTAGATGAAGCTTTGGAGGTTGTCCAGAACGCTAAAGAGGAAGGCGAAGCCAAGGCTGTAGGTCTGATAGGCAACACGGCGGAAACCCATCCTGAGATATTGGATAGAGGTATAGTTCCAGATATGGTGACAGACCAGACCAGCGCTCACGATGCTATGGCGTACTTCCCAAAAGACATGACTTTTGAAGATGCTTTAGATTTGAAAGAGTCGGATCCTGAAAAGTATAAGAAGAGAAGCATGGAATCTATGAAACTTCACTGTAAGACCATGGTCAAGATGCAGGAAAAAGGTTCCATAGCTTTCGACTACGGTAACAATTTAAGAGGTCAAGCTTATGAAGCAGGATTCAAGAATGCTTTTGAATATCCGGGCTTCGTGACCGCTTACATAAG
>CAYXPD010000183.1:0-3220 GCA_964466995.1 uncultured Thermoplasmata archaeon
TACCTATAGTTTTTATCTCATATTTGAGATAGGCCAATAATATGGAGAATCCTCCAAAGATTATAACTCCGACCTCTATGAATCTCAACCCTATCGATACTGATAGGAATGAGAACAAAACTCCTGACATTGACGTCAGAGGAAAAGTCCGCACTCCAGCTATCACTCTTGGTTTCTTCTTTTCGTGCTCCCTTTCTAGTCCTATCAGTCCCCCCATACCTATCGCTAGAAGCACGTGTACCGTGAAGACTAGGTCTATAGTGCCGATCTCCATATAGTCTATCAGTGAATACTAGTTATTTTTTATTTTCGCCCGATAAGAATCAAATAACACTTTTTGTTTTCTAACTATCATGGATTCGGAAGAAGTAACATCAGTCGCAAGAGAATATCTTTCAAGAGAGCCTGTCGTTAACTCTTACCAGATAGCGAGGTTGGACGAAACAGAGACTAAGATCTTTTTGAAAGGAGAAGATCAACCTTCCGGTGTTTTGCTCCTTAAAGAAGGCACTATCACCATGAGAGGAAGGTACGAAGCTGTAAAGGAACTTTTGGAAGAAAACATCGAGACAGGCGAAGAGTACAGATTCCATGCGGTCGATCCCAACTCTTTCAGGGCTGTGAAGGAAGTACTAGAGGTCGAAGACGATAGACCGACATGGTTGCTCAGACGGGAATATGAAGAACCTAGAGAACCAGAGAGTGAAGTTACACCTCTTCAAAAGGAAGATGCATCTGTGATCAACGAATATTGGGGATTATCGAGCAGCGATTCGACCGATTACATAAAAGAACGTATCGAAAAAGGCCCGGCCTTCGGAGTGAGAAAGGAGGGCGAACTAGTAGGTTGGTGCCTCACCCATTTCATCACTGATACCACAATGGTTCTGGGTATGCTACACATCAAAGAAGAGTGGCGGAGAAAGGGGTTCGCCAAGGATCTGACAGAAAAACTTTGTCTGAGAGCCGAAGAAAACGATCTAATACCCGCTGTCCAGATATTCAAAGATAACGAACCGTCTATCTCTCTAGCATCTACACTTGGATTTGAGATAAGGGCGGATCATCACTGGTTCGACGGTTCTAGGGAGAGCTAAACAGGAAATTTAGGTACGTGAAAGTAAAAAAAGAAATATATAACATCGGTCTTTAAGCGTGGTGTATGCGGACCAGCCAACCTATAGTCAGCGTTCTAGGTCACGTCGACCATGGAAAAACTACATTTTTGGATAGGATCAGAGGAACCACCGTTCAAAAAAGAGAGGCTGGAGCTATTACCCAGCATATCGGAGCTACTGAGGTGCCAATAGAAACGCTAAAATCAGCCTGTTCTCAATTGGGATGTAATATCGATTTTAGGTTGCCCGGTCTGTTGTTTATCGACACGCCAGGTCATCATTCTTTCATCAATCTCCGTTCGAGAGGAGGTGCTCTCGCCGACTTGGCTGTTTTGATAGTCGATATAAACGACGGTTTCATGCCCCAGTCTCTTGAATCGCTCGACATACTCAAGAGGGAAAAGACCCCTTTCGTCGTAGGAGCGAACAAACTGGACAAGATACCCGGTTGGAGGTCCGAGGACGAACCATTCGTAAAGAATCTAGAAAAACAGTCCGACGAGGCGAAAAGTAGGATGACCGACGCGCTTTATGAGATGATAGGAGATCTATATGACAAAGGTTTCTCCGCGGATAGATACGACAAGATAGATGATTTTTCACAGAATATAGGTATCGTCCCTATGAGTGCTGAGACTGGAGAGGGGATAGAGGATATCTTGATGACATTGATTGGACTTGCTCAAACTTATTTAGAAGATCAGATTCAAGTTGAAGAAGGTCCTGGTGAAGGAACGATCCTTGAAGTAAAGGAAGAAACAGGTCTAGGCACGACTTTGGATACGATAATACATAATGGAGTAATAAGGAAGAACGATGAAGTCGTCATAGGTACCAGAAACAAACCTATCCACACTAAAGTTAAAGCTTTGATGCGGCCTAAACCGATGGATGAGATAAGAGATCCAAGCGAGAAGTTTGAAGAGGTGAAAGAAGTAGGTGCGGCAGCGGGCATCAAGCTAGTGACTCCCGAGTGTGAAGGCGTTTTAGCTGGAGCTCCCTTGATGGTCGTGGGAGATAAAAACGTAGAGGATGTCAAGGATCTAGTCAGGAAAGAGAGCGAAGCTAATATAGAAACGGAAGATGAAGGCGTGATAATCAAGGCCGATGCGATCGGGTCTTTAGAAGGATTGGCCTTCGAGTTAGAAGACGAAGATATACCTATATTGAAAGCTGGTGTCGGAGATGTCTCAAAAAAAGATATAACCGATGCAGTCGCTATCGACGACCCTCTTCAAAGGGCTATCCTCGCGTTCAACGTGGATGTGCTTCCCGACGCGAGAGAAAAGATCAAGAAAGAGGATGTTGAAGTTTTCCAGCACGATGTCGTTTATAGATTGGTCGAAGAATACGAAGAGTGGAAAGAGGAGAAGAAGGAAGAACTGAAGAAGAAAAGAAGAGAGGAGATTGTTCATCCAGCAAAATTCCGTATATTGGAAGATCATGTTTTCAGGATGTCGAAACCCGCGATTGTAGGTGTTAGAGTTTTAGCGGGAACTATACGACCTGAAAGAAAGTTATTGAACAAAGAAGGAAAGGTCCTAGGTCAGATCAAGAGTATAAGGAGTGGAGAGAAATCTTTAGATTATGCTGAGCAGGGGGACGAAGTCGCCATAGCGATATCTGGAGTAACGGTAGGAAGGCAGATAGAAGTGGAAGAAGAACTGTATATAGATATCCCTGAAGGGGATGCTAGAAAATTGAAAGATCTAGACCTGACCTTTGACGAAGAACGAGTTTTAGATGAGGTCAGGGAGATCAAGCAGAAAGAAAAAGACTTCTGGGGTTTTTGAATCTAGAAAAACTGACTGGATTAGAAGATTATTAATATGATTTTATCATTAGGTTGATGAGCACTTTAAACTGTTGAAATTCAATAAATAAAAGGTGATCGCTACATGAGCAAAAATATAGAAGCAGAAGTCATCTATGAAACACCTATCGAGGATCAGAATATCGAGATAGTTGAGAGGAAAGGTGTAGGTCATCCAGACAGTATAGCTGACGGTATAGCTGAGGAGATCAGTAAAGCTCTATCGCGGATGTACCTTGAGAAACACGACAGGATCCTTCACCACAACACTGACGAAGTCCAGATTGTT
>CAYXPD010000184.1:0-3189 GCA_964466995.1 uncultured Thermoplasmata archaeon
TCTCCATGGAGTCAAAGCCGACTTGGTCCATCTTATCGCATATAGGCAACATGTCTTCTGTCCTCAACCTGGTCGCGAGAACTGATTGATGTGCATCTCTCAAAGTTTGGTCATGAAGCTGTACCATATTTTTCCTCCTTAAAATTCTCAAAATCGTTTTCGATTTCTTCCTGATTAGGCATATGGGGTGGAATGTATTAAAGTCATATAAATAGCTTAGTGTCTTTACCATTAGTTTACACCTACACCCTTCTAAATCGGGGAAAACCTTATTATTTAGAGCAGCCTAATCTGGAGTGATAGGCGATGGTTGAAAACGAAGAATTAGACCCGCAAAAAATTGGCAAGGCAGAAGAAAAATTTAGAAATCTAGTTGAAAAAAGAGATGAATTGAACAAAAAAGCTAATTTTTTCAGAGAAGAGAGAGATAATTTAAACGAAGAGAGAAATAAACTCCAAGAAGAGTTAAATGACCTTAAAGAAAAAAGAGATGAACTCACTGATAAAGCAAAAGAACACAAAAAGAAAAGGAACGAACTTCAATCTAAAGCCAAGGAACTCATACAATTTAAGAGAGAAAAAAGAGACGAGATAGACAACAATCTGTCTCAAAAAGTGGAAGAATTAAAGGTAGAGATAGACGAGTTAGAGAGAAAACAAGAGACCACTGCCTTGACTCTAGACGAAGAAAACGAATTGTTAGATGAAATGAAAGAAAAAAGAGAAGAACTTGAGAAGAAAAAAGAACTCCTTGAGGAGCAGAACCGGATAATGGAAGAGGTTGAAGAACTCGACGAAAAGGTTGACGAACTTTTCGAAGAAGCCGACGAGGAACATGAACTAGTCGTTGAATATTCTGAAGCTTCCCAAGATTACCATAATGAGATCGAGGAACTTTACGAAGAGATAGAAAGTCTTTCCGAAGAAGCAGATAATCTCCATGAAAAATTTATAGAACAGAAAGAAAGGGCCGATCATTACCATGAAAGAGCGATGGAAATGAAAGACGAAGTGATAGAATTGAAACGACAGAAGAGGGAAGAAGAACTCAAACGGAAAAAACAACTTTTAGAACAGAACGAAAAAGTAAGAAAAAAACTAGAGGACGATGACAAACTAGAAAAGGAGATCGAAAAGATGATGGAGATGCTCAAGAAGGAAGGAAAAGCAGAAATATAATTGGATTCAACCATTGTAAATAATCTAAATTCTATTAGTACGGTTAACCTTTTTCATAGATTTCTCGTATGTTTTATCTAATCGAAAGAGATTGTGAATAACTATAAAAAATGAAATAGACTAAAATCACATGGTCTCGGTGAAAATGATGAAAATAACTCTGCTTGGAACCTCTGGAGGGATCCCGATACCTGGAAGAGCACAGTCCGGAATATTGATTGAAGTTTCGGATGAAAAAATTCTTTTAGACTGCGGGATGGGCGTTCCCCTAAGACTATCGGAATCGGGGGTTGGAGCAGAAGAGATCGACATCATATCTCTTACTCATGGCCATCTAGACCATATCCAAGATCTACCATCCCTAACCAAAGCCTCTTGGTTGAGGACGGAAAAGGCGGACTATAAAATCATCACGCCCCCTGGACTAAGAACAAAATTGATAAATTTTTGGAAAAGTTTAGATGAATTTGAGAAATCTGAATTGGATTTCAAGATGATAGAACCAGAACAAAGCTTTCAAAGTAATGATGAGGGAATTAATATTAAAGCCTTTAAAACAGAACACACCAGGATGAGTCAAGGGTACGAGATCTCCTATGATGGGGAAAAACTTGTCCACACTGGAGATACAGCAACCTGTGAAAAAGTGAAAGAGAAGGCTATAGGCGTCGATCTTTTGATACACGAAGTTTCTCATATAGCGAAAACAGAGGGTCATACCAATCCGGAAGATCTAATTTCGGAACTCAAAGGGATAGATGTAGGAGAATTAGTTATCACACATTTTTACCCATCTACAGCAGAAAAGGCAAGTGAAATAAGTACAAAGATACAGGAAGAAACAGACATACCTACGAATGCAGGAGAAGATCTCAAGAGCTTTACGATATAGGATAAACCATAAGAAAAAGTCAAAATAAAAAGGAATTTTTGGTTTTTAAAGAGTACCTACATATCTTCGAATACGTCTTCGTCAGATTCAGTATCGAGAGGTTCACCGCACTCTGGGCATTCATCGACTTCCTCTGAAACTTCAGCTCCACAGATCGGGCAATTTTCTATATCTAAGATATTTTCTGCCATGACGTCATCCATCATCTCTTCTTCAGGGGGTTCAAGTTCTTCACCACACTCTGGGCATTCTTCAGCATCCAGCGGAATAACTGCTCCACAGGTCGGACAGATACCTTCTTCCTCGATCTCTTCTTCTAATTCTTCCAATTCGTCTTCTAACTCCTTTTCTGCCTCTTTAGTGGTTTTTTTCTTTTTTCTTCGAGAAATCGCTGCACCAAGGATCATAATTATTATGCCAACAGCTATGCCTCCGAGAAAGTATATCCCAGTGTAAACTCCTTCTGGATTTCCAATTTCAAAACCAAGTATAGAGATGGGGTCAGGACCTACAAATTTAATAGCTAGAACAGCTAGAACTAACAAGAGTCCGATCACTGAAATACCCATCCCAGCAGATACACCTTTATTTTCTCGTTTGTCCATATCTTTTGACCTCCATACTATATTTTGGAAAAGGAATCTCATAATGAATATATAAAGTCTATGGGTTGATTGTTTTTATTCATTCCTCTTCCATCTCCGTTGTAATCTCCCCGGCAGGTACTATGCATAGAAACTTTATGGATTCTTCATATGAATTCTCATAGGAATGAGGAAGGTCTGAAGGGATGTACAAAACATCTCCCTTTTCGACTTCCTCAATTTTATCTCCAAGTTTTACCTTCATCTTTCCACTCAAAACATATTGAACATGATCAGTGTCTTCATGACTGTGGAGCGGCATAAAAGCACCTGGTTTTAGAGTGAACTTTCTCATAAAACAATTACCTGCTCCTTCTTCGTCAGTTATCAATCTTTGTATCCAAATTTCCTCTCCTCTCTCAACTTTCTCAAACTTTACTTCTTCTGAATCTAAAACGACGCTTTCTTTTTCTGACATCTTACCATCATAAAATGACCACTTCTTTTATATTTAGTTTCGGTGTTTCTTTAAGT
>CAYXPD010000185.1:0-3182 GCA_964466995.1 uncultured Thermoplasmata archaeon
CTCGAGACAGTGTTTAGGATTTTTTACAATGTATCTAGGAAAATCGACACCAAAAAATAGGGTCAAGTCATTGTACGTGATGAAAATTGATTTTTCATCAGGATAGTTATCGGCAATTTTGATCAGTTCTGAGTGATATTCATCTTCCTCAAAGAAATCTATGAATTTTTCTTTGATCTCATCATCCGTGTATTCCGCCATCTATATCTCCGGATTCTAGGCATAATCGGTCGAGATAATTATAACTTGTCCTTACTGAAATTAAGAATCCCTGAAAGGTTGAGAATACAAAAATCTATATAACACTGACATATCATGGTTTCATTGTATGTTCGAAAAAGCTAGCGAAAGTGATGTGACTCGAGCCATAGTAAAACAGTTCGGGGAGAAGTTGGAAGAGTTTGCAGACTCTGAAGTGATCATCGTCGGTGCTGGACCGAGCGGTCTGATGGCTGCTCGAGAACTGGCGATGAAGGGTCGGAAAGTGCTGATAATAGAGAGGAATAACTACCTGGGCGGAGGTTTCTGGCTCGGCGGTTATCTGATGAACACTGTCACCATAAGACCGCCTGGTCAAGAGATCTTGGACGAGCTAGAGATACCATATGAAAAAGACGGCGACCTTTACACCGCTATGGGCCCCCACGCCTGTTCTAAGCTGATATCCAAAGCTTGCGATGAAGGAGTGCAGATATTGAACATGACAGAATTCGAAGACGTAGTTTTGAGAGAACAGGACAGGGTCGGAGGCGTTGTCATAAACTGGACCCCTGTATCGGAGCTTCCTAGACAGATAACCTGTGTCGACCCTATCTCTCTAGAAGCGGAGATCGTGATCGATGCTACAGGTCACGATGCCTGCGTGGTCAGCAAACTCGAAGATAGAGGTATGATGGAAACTTCCGGCTACGGAGGTATGTGGGTAGATGAATCGGAAGACCTGATTGTTGAACATACCGGAAAAGTCCACGAAGGAGTAGTTGTCACCGGTATGGCGGTCTCGACCACCTATGGACTACCCAGGATGGGACCGACCTTTGGTTCAATGCTTCTCTCCGGCAAGAAGGGAGCGGAAATAGTAGATGAGCTACTCGACTGAAATCCCTTTTTCAAAAATTTTTCTTTTTATCGATAGTCGGATAGACAACGTGAATCAGGATAATTTGGGGGAATTTCTAAAAAGAAAAACCGGACGAGGAGTAGTGTTGAAGAAAGATTTTCTCAAAAAGAAGAACCGGAAAGGCTTAGCTGAAGATATAGCTAGAACAAAAGTGAGAGACAAGCGAGAAAGGAAGTTCAAGGACCCTCTTCCCAAAGAGGTAGAAATCGAAAGAAAGGTTATAGAAGAAAACAGAGAACTTTTGGGGATTATCTATGACGGGCAGAAACTGGTAAAACTTTTTAAAGACCTATTAAACAGTCAAGAAAGAAAGGAACATACGGTCATAATCACTAAACGATTGGTTGGAACTCTTGAAACTAACGAATCACGGTATCATATTAGAGCTGTTATCAATTCTATACCCTCAATAATCTCTATCTCGGGTATTGTAGAAGGGCCAGCTAAACCTAGAAAATACTACTTTGCCGATAGGGATGAAAAAGAGGAGGTCCTAGATTTTGAACCGATGCAGCATTCGGATGATAGGATGGAACAGGCCGTAAAATCATATCTCCTCCAAACAATTTTCTGGCGCCTTGAAGGATACCCTTTCTGTAATAAAGAGGGGTGTCGACTCTATAACTCACATTGGCAGAAAGGAGTGCTCGAAAACCAGGTCAATGGAAGGCTTTGTGAGGAACATCAAAAAAAACTCAAAGATTTCAAAGAAGAATGATCATGTGATAACATCGTTATTTTTATATGTCTTAGGAAAAGTGTAATAATTGTATCCCTTTGCTAGTGAGTGAAATAAGGGTATAAATTAATAAACGATAAGTCATAGGTATAAATAGAGCCAATAAAAGTCTTAATAAAGTATATGGCGTAGGTGAGAGGAGAAATATGGATGTTGAAAGTATAAGAGAAGACTTCCCCGTAGTCGATGAATATATATATTTCGACAGCGCCTGTTTGAGTTTGAAACCTCAGCCAGTAATAGATGCAGTCCAAAAGTACTATTCTGAATTTCCTGTATGTGAGGGGAAAAGAAGTGCCCATACCCTTTCCACCAAACTGACTAAAGAGATAAGAAAAGGGAGGGAAAGCATTAGAGACCTATTGAATGCCTCTAAAACGGATGAAATCGCTTTTACTAAAAACACTACTGAAGCCATAAATACTGTGGCCCGGGGATTAGATTTTGAGAAAGGAGATAAAGTACTAACGACCGATAAAGAGCACAACAGCAATTTGGTACCTTGGATAAAGATGAGAGAGAAGAGAGGGATAAAATACGAACAAGTCTCAACCGATAAAGACGGACAGTTGAATCTTGAAGACCTTAAAGAAAAGATGGATGAAGACGTAAAGATCGTCTCGATGGTACACACTTCTAATCTTGATGGAACCACGACTCCGGCTTCTAAAGTTGCCGATATTGTTCACGAATATGACGCTTACTTTATGCTCGACGGAGCGCAAAGTGTCCCACACAGATCTGTAGATGTTAAAAAAATAGGAGTAGACTTTTTGGCATTTTCCGTGCATAAAATGCTTGGGCCTACCGCGGTTGGGGTTCTTTATGGGAAAAAGGAACTGTTGGAAAAACTCGACCCACTTACCTACGGCGGCGGAGGAGTCAAATCCACTAAATACGACGAGGCAACGCTGCAGGATTCCCCTGAGAAATTTGAAGCTGGTCTTCAAAATTTTGCTAGCCTCGCCGCGGTGAAACCCGCGGTAGAATATATCAAAGATATAGGGCTAGAAAACATCGAAAAACACGAAATCAAGTTGAACCGGATAGCTACTGAAGAGTTAAAAGATATGGTAGAAATAATAGGGCCTGAAGACCCAGAAAAGAGATCAGGGATATTCAACTTTCAACTAAAAGAGTTGGGATGCCACGAGATAACTCTACTGATGGATGAAGAAAATATATTGCTTAGGGGAGGTCAACAGTGCGTTCATTCCTGGTACAGCTTTCATGGTTTAGAGGGAGGGAATAGAGCCTCCTTTTATCTTTACAATACGGAAGAAGAAGTTCAAAAATTCGTAGAAGTGATCAGATCGCTGGTCG
>CAYXPD010000186.1:0-3161 GCA_964466995.1 uncultured Thermoplasmata archaeon
GAGAATATAAGAGGAAGCCTAAAAAAGAGGAATCGAAAGAGAGGGAAAGCGGAGAAGAAAAAGTCGAAGAGAGAGGGGTCCTATCAGAGCAGGAACGCGAAGGATCAACTCAGGGTCAAACCGATGATGAAGAAGGGATCGGTAGTTTTGAGACTGAGGTTGAAGATGAAGAGAGTGAAGGTGAAAAGGTAGTTTCTGAGGAGAGTGCTCCCTCACCTGATTTGGATGGTCAGGATGAGATATTGATCCATATCATTGAAGATGTGCCCTCTTTCGTTGATATGAACATTACTTATAATCTACAAAAAGAGGATGTCCTCACCTTGAGAGAAGATTTAGCAGAGGTACTAATAGAGAGAGGAAAAGCTAGAAAGCTAAAGCTTTGAGCTAAATTCTATTCAAATTTGGAATCGTATTTACCTTCATCGATTAGTTTCTGAGCTTCTCTTGGGTCTTTATCGTCTACGGTTATACCCATTGAGACGCATGAACCGATGACTTCTTTAGTTTTTTCCTTCAGATTTTTACCTAAAAGATCGTCATCTTTCATCTCAGCGATTTCTTTCGCTTCTTTGATATCTAGGTCAGCTACTTTGTTAGTATTTGGTTCACCACTTCCTTTTTCTACTCCTACTTTTTCCATGATTAAACCAGAGGTGGGTGGTGTTCCAACTTCTATCTCGAAATCTCCGCTTTCGGTATCTACGGTCAATTTTATCGGGACCTGCATTCCTTTGAATTTTTCTGTCTCTTCATTTATTGAGTTCACGATCTCCATTATATCTACACCTAAAGGACCAAGTTTTGGTCCAAGGGGAGGTCCCGCACTTGCTTCGCCTGCGTCTACAAGAGCTTCTATAGTTTCAGTTGCCATATTAATCACCTATATAACATTATCTTATTTTTCTTTTTCTAATACTCTTACGTGATCTCCTCTCACCGTAACAGGGATAGGTACAGTTGCTTCAAATAATTCAACAGTGATCTCATCGTTATCTTCATCTATCTGGGTGACTCTGGCCTTTTCGCCTTTAAAGGGTCCAGCAGATAACTCAACGATATCACCTTCTGTGATACCTTCAACAGCAAGTTTAGGAGCTAAAAAGTGTTCTATCTCTTCTATGCTAGTATCTCCTTCAATTATACCCTTCGCTTTTCTTGTACCATCGCTCACTTCGTCAACCATTGAAGGATTCATCGCTTCGATGAATATATATCCTCTTACGGGTTTAGGAACTAGTATCGAAAAGACTCCCATATTTTCTTTATCTTCAGCCCATGAGGCAATGTAATCAGCTACATTCCTTTCTTGATTAATTTGTGTCTTCATAGCGACGACCGTGGGTCTAGCGGTCGTTATAAGAGTTATAGAATCTGATAGTAGTATATCTTTACTTGAAGAAGCATCGATAACGACCTCTGCTTTGTCTCCGTAGCCAGCCCCTTCTGGAGCACTAACCTTAACTGGTATTATCATCTCGTCTCTAGCCTCAACTTCAATCGTTTCACGGAGAGTATCTGAGGGTTCTGAAATCCTATGTTGGTCTAGTACATTAATTTTCCAAGGAATTATTTCTTCACTATCAGTACTTTATAATAGACGAACTTCAAGATCAATTTCTTGGTCCGAATCCATGGTATTTATCAATTTAACTTCATAACTTGTTTTTTCTCTCGTAGGGATCGACTTTTTATTTGAATCACAGGCCAAAGATATACCTTTTTCCTTTTCTTCTTCCTCTTCAGGAACTTCTTCGACCTCTTCTTCTTCGGCTATTTCTTCCTCCGTAAAATCATCTAGTAGGCCCATAGTAACTACCTCATATCACTGCAAAGTATGCTGGTATATTATCCCAAAGCCACATTATTAAAAACCCAAGTCCGCCTATGAGGAGAATACCAACTACAACAATCAGGAGTGTTTTCCTGTATTCCTCTTTGTCGGGTTTTCGAGCCATCTTCAAAATACGCCCGAATTTCCCTTTGCCTATTTTTCCTGCTTTTTCTTCGATCTTATCCTGGACTTTCCATGACCCTTCAACAATATCCATGTTTTTTCCCTCAAGCTACCGTTTCTATTTCTTCAGTTGAAATTTCTTCTCCAAATATCTGTTTTGATTCCACACCTGTGATGACCACCATGATCTTTAGAGTATTCTCTTGACTTGGATCTACTGATGCACCCCAAATTATCCTTGCATTCTTTCCTATCTTCCTCTCAACGGTTTTCGCCGCCTTCTCAGCTTCGGACACCGTCATATCACTTCCACCAACTACGTTAATCAGTGCAGCATTTGCATTGCTGATATCGACTTCTAGCAGGGGAGAGTCGATAGCTTCTTCTATCGCTTCTTCAGCACGATTCTCGGAATCATCTTCTCCCATACCTATCATCGCAACTCCAGCCCCTTCCATAACTGTCTTCAGATCATTAAAGTCAAGATTTACCAGACCGGGTTTAGTTACCAGTTCAGTTATACCTTTGATCGATCGAGAGAGTACTTCATCCGCCACTTTAAATGCTTTATTCAGCGAAAGACGAGGACAGAGTTCCAAAAGCTTATCGTTAGGAATAGTTATCACAGTATCAGCTACGCTTTTCAGCCGTTGTAGACCCCATTCAGCGTTCTCCATTCGGGAGGATCCTTCAGCTTCAAAAGGCGTGGTACATATCGCTACCGTTAGAGCACCTTTATTTTTTGCGATTTCAGCGACCACAGGCGCCCCTCCAGTTCCAGTTCCTCCTCCGAGTCCACAAGTTACGAAGACCATATCAGTGCCTTCTAGTATATTTTCTAGTTTCTCTCGTGCTTCTTCAGTAGCTTCCTGTCCGACTTGCGGCAATGCACCTGCACCTAGCCCTCTTGTTTTCCGCTTCCCGAGTAAGACTTTTCTTTGAGAATGAACAGTTAATAAGTGCTGGGCATCGGTATTTGCTGCCACCAACTTCGCACCTTTGATCCCCTCTTCTGATATCCTTTCGACTGTATTACAACCAGCACCACCGACTCCGACGATTTTAATATCTGTTTTTAAGTCTGACAAGACCTCTCTCAGGTCCTCGTCGTCGGTCGACAGATCCTGTGCGTTTTCTTCTGCGGGCTTCGATTCCTCTGATTTTTGATTTTCGGCTTGAGATAAAGCCTCATCAACAATTGAAT